>JAYUOV010000259.1:0-3288 GCA_043760535.1 Chitinophagaceae bacterium | reverse complement strand
AAAATTCTGCATATTATTACGGTAAAAGGCAAAGGCTATTCTTTGGCCGAAAAAGACCAAACCAAATGGCATGCTCCAGGATTGTTTGATAAAGTAAGTGGTGAAATATTTAAAAAGAAATTCGACTTACCACAGCCACCTAAATACCAGGATGTATTTGGCCACACACTGGTAGAACTTGCCGAAAAGAACCCAACAATTATGGGCATTACGCCAGCCATGCCAAGCGGTTCTTCACTTAAATTTATGATGGAAAAAATGCCCAATCGTGCCTTTGATGTGGGCATTTGTGAGCAACATGCTGTAACCGTAAGTGCAGGCATGGCCACCCAAGGGCTTCGAGTTTTTTGCAATATTTATTCATCGTTTATGCAGCGGAGTTTTGATCAGGTGGTACACGATGTGGCTATACAAAAACTACCAGTGGTACTGTGTTTAGACAGGGCAGGATTGGTAGGAGAAGATGGCCCAACCCACCACGGCGCTTACGATATACCGTACATGCGGTGCATACCTAACATGATTGTGAGTGCACCTATGAACGAAAGCGAACTTCGTAACCTGATGTACACCGCTCAACTAGAAACCACCAAAAATCCTTTTGTAATCCGCTACCCACGTGGCGAAGGCGTAATGCCGGAGTGGCGTACCGAGATGAAGGAAATAAAAATTGGAACTGGCCGTAAGCTTAAAGACGGCGATACCATTGCCATTCTTTCTTTTGGCCATCCGGGTAATTTTGCTGCTACGGCCTTAAGAGAATTGCGGCAGTATGGTATTAACCCCGCCCATTACGATATTCGTTTTGTAAAGCCGATAGACGAACCGTTATTACACGATGTTTTCGGTAAATATTCAAAAATAATTACCATTGAAGATGGCACCATCGTTGGCGGTTTTGGTAGTGCCGTTCTGGAATTTATGGTACAGCATAACTACAGAGCCGAAGTAAAAATGCTGGGCATACCCGACCGCTTAGTAGAGCATGGCACTTTAAAAGAACTGTACAATGAATGTGGATACGATGCCAACGCCATAGTAGCTACCGTAAAAGAAATGATGAAAGAATCGGTAAGTATTACAACATTAGCCGGCTGATATTTTTTAATAAACAATGCCAAAACCCCGCATAGCCGGGGTTTTATTTTAATTACAAATGATGAGAACACGTATCCTGTTTTTTGCAGCTATTCTAATTTTTGCAGCCTGCAAACCCAAAGACAAAGCAGCCAACACCGGCACAAACGTGGTAACGAATATGGCGGGTGGCGATGTAACCATTAGTGGTACTATAACTGGTTTGGATAGCGGTTATGTAGTATTAACTCATCAAAATGATGATGAAAGTTTTGAAAAAGATTCAGTTAAATGCAGTAAGGGAAATTTTACTTTTACTACTAAACTAAAAGAACCAACTTTTTATGTTCTATCTGCTGATGTGGAAAAAACTTCTCTTCTTTTATTTGCAGATCCAGGAAGTGTAAAAATTAACGGGAGTATTGATTCTTTGGATAAATCCATGGTTTCTGGCAGCGTATCGTATTCAGAGTACAAAAAAACCTGGGATCATTTAATGGGCATTTATGCAAAAAACGAAGGTTTGTACGAAAAATATAAACAAGCAAGTGAATCTAACGATCCTGAGGCTGTGAATCGCATTCAAAAGCAAAGTGAGGATGTAACAAGAGAGGGACATCTTTTTCTTCTTAATTACGCCCGGCAAAACCCTGGGAGTTTGGTTTCAGCCTATTTTCTTAAAGTCAATATGGGAAATGACAATATGGATCTGAATGAAGACATCATGGTTGCATCCAATATTTTCGAATCATTGGCATTACCTATAAAAAATAGTTTTTGGGGAAAACAGGTTGCAAATGCATTAACACATAAAAAAAGCACCATGATTGGTGCACAGGCAAAAGATTTTACCCAAAACGATGCAAACGACAAACCTGTATCATTATCATCTTTTAAAGGTAATTACCTGCTTATAGATTTTTGGGCAAGTTGGTGTGGCCCATGCCGTGCTGAAAATCCAAATGTGGTTAAAGCCTATAACATTTACCGCACAAAAGGGCTAGAAATACTTGGAGTATCGTTAGATGAAGGAAAAGAAGAATGGCTGGAAGCCATTAAAAAAGATAACTTAACCTGGACGCACGTAAGCGATCTTAAAGGCTGGCAAAATATGGCGGCTAAACTATATAGTATTCAATCTGTTCCTTCCAGTTTTTTGCTAGATAAAGAAGGTAAAATAATTGCCAAAAACCTACGTGGTTCTGCATTGGAAGTAAAGCTGAAAGAGCTGATGCCGGATTAGTTGATTGGTTAACTTGTTGATTGGTTTATTTTTAGAGATAACAGTAAAATAGCCCTTCGCACCATCCTCTCAACAAGTTAACCAATCAACCAATCAACTGATGAACCAATCAACCAATCTCCAATGCCCCTACCTTTCGATATACTTTACGAAGACCACCAACTGATTGCCATTAACAAGCCAAGTGGTATGCTTACCTTGCCCGACAGGCATGATGAAGAACTGCTTTCCTTACGAGGTATCCTTGAAAAACATTTTGGTAAAATATTCATCATTCACCGGCTGGATAAGGATACAAGTGGCGTAATTGTTTTTGCAAAAAACGATGTTGCCCACAAGTACATGAGCAAGCTTTTTGAAGGCCGGGAAATAGAAAAACTATACCTCGGCATTGTGAGTGGAAAGCCAACTGAACAAAGCGGTACCATAGACCAGCCCATTGCTGAAAGTACTACCCGTGCCGGCGCCATGGTAATTAATAAAAGAGGCAAAGCTTCAGTTACAGATTATACCGTGGTGCAAAATTTTAGGGCTTATAGCATTTTGCAGTTTCATATACATACCGGCCGTACGCATCAGATTCGTATTCATTGCAAATTCATGGGTCACCCAATTGTTTGCGATTCGTTGTACAGCGATAATAAGCCTATTCTGTTATCGGCCATTAAGAAAAAATTTAAGTTGGGTAAAGATGTGGAAGAAGAAAAACCACTGCTGGCCCGGCTGGCCTTACATGCTTACCGCCTCAGTTTTACAACAGCCGATGGCAAAGCCCTTGTGCTGGAAGCCCAGCTGCCAAAGGATATGGCGGCTACGGTGAAGCAGTTGGAGAAGAATTGTTGATTGGGGATTCAATGTCGTTTAATTAAGGGCGTCTCTAAAAACCAAATTTTATTAATGTATTATATTTAATAATATATAAGTAACTCATTTCTATTGAATTATGTGTATATTCGAGGATGAAAAAG
>JAYUOV010000258.1:0-3300 GCA_043760535.1 Chitinophagaceae bacterium | reverse complement strand
TTCAACTGATTGCTACTATCAGGTATTTAGAGTGCGAATAACAGGCGGTGTCAGTTCACGGGGTAAGGAGTTCTGATACTGTTATTTACTGCTAAAGGCAACCATCATTATGGTTGCCTTTAGCATTGGTGCCAATAGGTAGAAGATTGGTTTGATATTCGCTGAATTTATATTTCCAGGCGACTTTCAGCGATGAATAAAAAATTATTAATCGCTGAATCTCCTATTTTGAACCACTTTCAGCGGTAAATAAAAAATTATTACCCGCTGAATCTATAAAATATTACTACTTTCAGTGGCCAATAATTTTTTCTTTATGATAGGGAGGGAATTTGAAACGCATGTTATGAAAAAGCTGCTTGACAGCGAAAAGGCAGAACTGCTGGCCATTTTAGGCCGCAGGCGGGTGGGCAAAACCTACCTTATAAAACATGTGTACGCCAGTAACACGGTATTCGATTTTATCGGCACCCAATATGCCGAAAAGGAAAATCAGTTAGAAAAATTTGCCACCAAACTAACAGAATACAGTAAAGCAAAAATTACTGCACAAACCCCGGCAAGCTGGGCAGCTGCATTTACACAATTGAAACAATACCTGCTTGGCTTACCCAAAACGAAACAAAACAAAGTCGTTTTTTTTGATGAACTACCCTGGATAGCAGCACATAAATCTGGCTTTTTACAGGAGTTCAGCTATTGGTGGAACGACTGGGCCAGCACCCAAAAACTGGTGGTAGTAATATGTGGTTCTGCAGCCTCGTGGATGATACAAAAAGTAATTAACCACAAGGGAGGCCTGCACAACCGGGTTACGAAACGGATACACTTGCAGCCATTTACGCTCTACGAAACCAAAGAATACCTGCTTAGCAAAAAAATAAACCTGCAGCATTATGAGATCATTCAGGTTTATATGGCTATGGGCGGCGTACCCCACTATTTAAATGAAATAGTACCAGGCGAATCTGCCATTCAAACCATTAACAGGCTGTGCCTTGCAAAAAGCGGAAGCCTTCGGCAAGAGTTTGGCAACCTGTACGCTGCACTTTTCGATCATCCTGAAAACCATGTGGCCGTAATAAAAGCCCTAAGCCAAAAACATAGCGGTATGACTCGGCAAGAGATTATAGCTGCCACAAAATTTACCGACGGCGGTGGCCTTAGCAAAGTGCTGGACGAGCTGGAAACCTCCAATTTTATCATGCAAATGCTGCCTTTTGGCAAAATAAAAAAAGATACTGTTTATAGGATGGCAGATGAGTACAGCCTGTTTTATGTAAAATTTATTGAAGGGCAAAGGGCAGGTACCAATACAGCAGTATTTACAAACATAGCCGATGAAAAATACAAGATATGGCGGGGCTATGCTTTTGAGAATATTTGCATTAAACATGCCGATGCTATTAAACAAGCGCTGGGCATATCGGGCATCAATACTTTTATAAACAGTTTTGCCCAAAAGGCAGATAAAAATAACAGCGGCCTGCAAATAGATATGCTGATAGACCGTGCCGACAACACCATTAATATTTGTGAAATAAAGTTTTACAACGATACGATAGAGCCTAATGTAGAGATGGCGGATACGCTGAGAAAGCGTCGTGAATTGTTCAGGCGTCTAAGCGGTACCAAAAAGCAGTTGTTCAATACCATCATTTCTCCTTACGACGTAAGCAAAAACGAATACGCTTTATCGCAGGTAGATAGTTCTGTTACGATGGATGCCTTGTTTACCTTACAACGGTTTCTGGTGTAATAATACTGGGAAAAATCATTTGTAATATGGTGCTATCAAACCTGGAGCCAATGGATAATGGCGATGATCAAGACATACTGAAAACCTTGCTGGAAGTGCATGCAAGCACTACCAGCAGAAGTATCGCATCCTTTATTTTGGGCGACCTTGAAAATCCCTTACGCAATTTTGTAAAGGGTTTTTCTGAAGGGTTGGATAAGGTATTGAAGGGCAGAAAAACTATTATCAAAGCTTTGAGCTTATGAACACCGCTCTAATCGATACCAAGTAATATCTCAATTACCGAAAAATTAAAACGAAGATTCTAGTTCATCACAATTTGTATACGCCTGTTCAAAATAGCTAGAGCCTTCTATTGCAAAACCAGTGCTATCCTTTACTAAGTTTTCGAGCCAGTATTTTACCTCGTCGCACAGGGTATTATTAGCAGCATGTATATTATTAAAGGTGTTAAATCTTAAGAAGATATTTTTGGAATTGTCTGATTCGGCCAAATAAGTAATGCTTCCTATTGTGTAGTTATAATACCAATCGTAAAGAATACTATTGGCCGCACCCTTGGCATGCTTTACAGAATCCTTTTCTACATCTTTAAGGGTTAGCCGTAGCTGCTGGCAAATGGATTTACTCAAACCCCTATCAGTTAATAGCTTTGTTTGTACCGAATGTTTTATTTGGTCTAAGGTATTCATAAAAGAATTTTTAGACCATATTTCTACCGAAGGGATGGTGTGGTAAATTTCATGAACCTTAAATGCCGATTTTACAATATCGTTATTGGTGTTTTTAAAGGTAAATTTATTTTGTTCATTTTGCCGAACCCTTGTGTTCCAGAAAAAAAACTTAAATGCAGTTATCTCAGGATATTTAAAAAGATGGAAAAATGGTATGTCGTCTGTGGCACAGGTCATTTTTTGAACATTACTTGATGCCAAATCCCGCATCGTTTTCTCCATCCCTTTTACATAATCTATCACACTTACGTTGCCGGTGTATAGGGGCAAAAAATTAACTTCATTAGCGGCAGGGGTATTTTTGCTGCCTATAGTAAAGGTTGTTCCATAGTATTCACAAATGGTTAGTATTTGTAAGGTATTTAAAAGGCTTTCACCAGAAATCTTTTTATATGCCTGGCTTTGCGAAATATCCAGGATTTTAGAAAGTTCTATCCCCAATAGCTTTTCGTTACCTATTTGCTGATGTAATTGGTGCAAGAATTTTATCTGAATTTCTTTCATTGGAGTATTTAATATAAAACAGTTGTACTGGCTTTTTTACACATGTAATGAGCTACAAAAGTAGTCTGATTTTCAATTAATTGTTGAATAAGGGCAGTAAATTCTTATTTTATGAGAATTCAGCCAACCATTCTTTTTTTATAAGAATTTTGGTGTTCACTTATCCTTTTTTGATAAATGTTGCAAGAAAATTCGGGAAAGGGTTATTTAGTGTCTGTCCATTTAGTCGGGCAATTTAAAAAATATAGAAAAACAAATAAGGTTATATATTATATGTATTTTTATTTTCTACTTTACTAAGCA
>JAYUOV010000257.1:0-9423 GCA_043760535.1 Chitinophagaceae bacterium | reverse complement strand
CGCAAACCCCATAGGCTAGATTGCATTCTACCAACAGGTTCCGTACAACATCGGCTTCATCGTTGGCTCTTCGAGCCCGACGAAGCCTTGTTTGTTATAGGCTGGTTTAAGAAAAGCACTGCTGTTATAGTTATTAGCAGTAGCTCCCGGGGTTAATATTGCGCCACTACCATAGTTCCCACTCCTTGTTAATTGTCCTGTAGCAGTAGCTGTTAGTTTTGATTCAGCAAAACCGGTTGTGGTTATAACCGGGGCGGCAGCACTGTTACTTTTTTTGTTGAAAATGCTGGAAATGGTACTTATCGTGCCAAAAATGTTTTTTAATGGGGTAACAACAGCCAACCCTGTTCTTAACAGTTTGTCAACGTTATGGTTTGGGCCAAGCTTTTGTGTAAATAATCTTCTTCCTAGTCCTATTAAGCCATCCAGCCCAGATGCGAACTCCTCACCATTATTTTGTAATCCTATTCCAAGATCTAAAAATTTTCTAAAATCTGCTATTCCATTAATAGCACCGTCTAAAAAATTGGTGATACCAGGAAAAAATTTATCACTATTAACCACACTCGAATTATTGGTTTGTTGCAATACAATTTTTGTAGAAATCTGTCCATTGATTTTTAATTCAACATCCCACGCTTCAAAGAGGTCTGCAATAATGCTAAACATAGAGTTAAACCTACAAACACATGGGTCGTATAATGCTTGAATGTCTCCATACAACCAAAAGGGATTGAAGCCGCTACCCTGACCAGAGTTTGAATACTTATTAGGCGTAACAAATGAAGCTTGTTTTTTTATTTTTTCTAATTCTATGGTTTGTGTTCCAAGTTGATTAAAAATGCCGTTTGTGTGTACACCATCAAGTTTTGTTGGTCTTAAAACGAGCCTAGCCGATTGAAAATTTTGGCTTGAACTATTAATTTGGAGGAACAGGCGCATCGTTCCATTATACCGATTGTATAACATAAACCAGGGATGGTCACTCCCTTCTGAAATTGTGCCAAAGTTTCTGCCAATTAATTTCCACCCATCAACTGGTTTAAAATTTTTATCCGCAGGAAATGAAAGCTCTCTTAGATTAAGATTGCCATTTGTATTAAAAAATGGGTTGGTAATTTGGTAAGAAACAGGTGACGGTACGCCAGGCCTGAAGCCTGTAAAAGTTTGCTGACGCCAATCCCACTTTAATAATTGGTTAGGATCTGTGGAATTTTGGTAATTATCAGGATCAGTTGTTACAGTATTTGTTGGGCAGTATTGTGCATTTAGTTTAAAAGCAAACATGCACAAAACAACAATTAGTACTGCAAATTTGGAAATGTATTTTATGTTGAAAAAATGCGGAGGGGGGGGGTAAATGTTTCATAGAGTATATTGGTTTGTATGAAAATAAAGAAATATTGAATATGGCAATGTTATTAAATTATCAAACAAACATCACCAAACTTGTTTTAGCATCATCATGTTCTACCCCAAATTATTTCACTTGCTTTATTTCCCTCCCCTTCCATTCATATTTTCCAAACTTGCCCAGCCAGCCGCTGATAATTACATAAACAATATGTAAGGGCTGTAAAAATGGAAACCACCCAAGCCATTTACCCATATTAAAAAAATGGGCTACAGGTTTTAGAAACCAAAGTTCTACAAGCGTTTTTGCTACAAGAGCCACAGCAAGCAACACCAAGTATTTCCACGAAAAAAATGCAGCTATGGCCATTACTACAAACCACACATTCCATACATATACCAGCAGCAAGGCAGCAAAAATTCGCTTATCGTTATAGTGGCTAGCCTTACTGGCCCAGCGTATGCGTTGCTGAAAAAATTCCTTCCAGCTAAAGGCCGGATGTGTACTTGTAATAGCGTCACTACTTTTTAAATACACCACTTCGTTAGGGTGTTGCTGGTATATTTTATGCATCAGCAGCATATCGTCGCCGGTGGGTATATTGTCTATACCAGCAAAGCCATTTACCTCGGCAAAAGCAGCCTTGGTATAAGCCAGGTTTGCCCCATTGCACATGGTATGAAAACGCTTGTTCACCGAGGCTCCGGTAATGCCCTGCATGGTCATAAAATCGAGGCATTGAAATATAGACAAAAGCTTATTTTTTGTAATGTAAACTACAGGTGCAGCTATAAATTGTGCCTCTGTTTTCTCCCGGTATTGCACAAGTGTTTCCAACCATAATTTGGGATGAATGCAGTCGGCATCGGTAGTTATAATCAGTGTTCCGGCAGCCTTGTTGATACCGGCTTCGATGGCCCTTTTTTTATAGGCCATGTTCGTGTCGGTTTCGCTTAGTTTAATTAGGTACACATTGGTGTAAGCCAGTGCCATGGCTTGTGTTATGTCGGCGGTGTCGTCTGTACTGTGGTCATCTACTACTATAATTTCTATCAGGTAAGCAGGGTAGCTCTGTGCCAGAATACTGCGGATGCAATTGGCAATATTCACCGTTTCGTTGCGTGCCGGAATTATTACTGAAACCCTTGTTTGATAGGTGCTGAGCGGCCTTTGATGGAGCTCAAATGCTGGCATGCTTACCCAGCCCCAACGGTAATACGCAATGAGCAAAGCGTACAGTGAAAAAATAAAAGCAGAGGTATAAATAAGCCACATGGTATTCAGTTCTTAATTACAACAATAAGGCTAATTCAATCAGCTAACAAATTTGTAATTTCAGCTACATATTTTTCCTGCATAAGTTGATGCCCTGCCTTTATTATTTTTACTTCAATCATTTCCTCATGCCCCTGCTGAAATTGCTCGCCACGTTGGTACAGTATAATTCGGTCGTATTCGCCAAACAGCATTTCTACAGGTACTTTATCTGCAGCAATTAACCTTTTAATCAACGGCAGGTTAGGCTGAAATTTCCGCAGCGTTGTCCATCGTTTGTACAGTGCCGTTCTGATGTTTTCATCACCTAAATAATAGGATACAAATTTGGCAACGCTTTTATTGAGCAGGCCCATTTTACCCAACAGTTTTATCATACCAGTAAACCATTGTGGTTGCTGCATGGTAAATTTAAAAAGCCGGTTGCCAATAGTAGTTTGAGTAGCAAACCAATACCAGTTGTTTTTATACAGGCCGTCTGGTGCCACAAGCGCAATACTTTTTACCAATTGTGGGTACTGCTGAAAATACGCCAGCACCAACCTTCCACCCATACTATAGCCAAGAAAATGCACTTTATAATCTGGCGTTTGTGGCTTGCATACTTTTACAATGCCACCAATAATTTCATGCAAATTCTGGGGAGAAAAAAGGAGTCCTTCATTCCATGCAGTATCACCATGAAAAGGCATACTAATAGCAATAATGGTGAATCGATTGCCAACTACTTTTTCAAGAAAAAAAAATGAAGTTGCCTCCTCGCCAAAGCCATGAAAGCAAATGAGCAACTCTTCACCTGAGCCATAAAGACAATAATGAATAGAGGAGTTTTTATACGCAAAAAGATTGACCAACGGTGCTAATTTTAAAATCAAAAATCACACATCGTGCCTGCAATTGGGAATTTTCTTTTGAGAAGGAAGTATTATGAGGCCATTTTAATTATTCATAGCGCCACTATTTACCCAACAAACAATAATATTCTTTTCGGCTGTTGTCATGCTCCCGGTCTGCGGCATAATACCTGCTGCCACCTGGCTTTTAACGGTTGTAGCTTTGGCACTTATTTGTGCATAAGTAAGTAAAACACCTCCACTGTTAACACTACCAGTACCATGGCAACTACTGTTATAAGAACATTTGGTTTGCATCAGCGGCAGCACGTTAGCAGTAAACTTGGCTGTTACAGTTGTACAAACATCGGCCGGCACATCGCCACTGGAACTACTCTTTTTACAAGCCTGCATAAATAGGGTACATACCGCAAGGATTGTGATAATAACAAAAGATGTTTTTTTCATAATTTTTTGGCTTGTTAAGATTCTATGCATTGAAAGTAGTCTTTTATAATATGAAAATGATAAAAAACTATCCAGTAAAGCAATAGCGCAGCCAGAAAAGAAATATTTTTAAAACAGGCGGTTTATAAAGCCTTCATTACTTCTATAATTTCTTCTGCATGTTGCTTGCTTTTTGGCTTTAAAAATATCTTTGTAATAATTCCTTTTTCATTGATAGCAAAAGTGGTGCGGTGTAGGCCCATGTATTTACGGCCATACATTTGCTTTTCGCCCCACACGCCGTAAGCATCTATAATGGTATGTTCGGTATCGGCAATCAGTGTAAATGGCAATTCAAATTTTGTTTCAAAACTTTTATGTTTGGCTGCAGTATCGGGGCTTATACCAATGATGGTAAACCCATGCTTTTGTAACAGTGCATAGTTATCTCTCAGGTTGCAGGCCTGCACGGTACAGGTGGGTGTATTATCTTCTGGATAAAAATAGAGCACCACTTTTTTACCTTTAAAATCCTTTAGCTGAACTGTGTTTTCGTTTTGGTCTTTGCCTTTAAAAGCTGGCGCCTTGTCGCCTTCTTGTAGTATAATCATATTGAGGTTTGTTTTAATTTTTAGATATTAATGTAAAACAATAAGCTTCTGCTATTGTTCATCTGCTTTAGCCTCTGGCTTTGGTACAATGCCGTTGTGAAAGGTGCAGGAATATTCTTTTGTATTGCTGGCCACATCTGTAACCACAGCTTTTAATGTATGCCAGCCGGGCACGCAATGATCGTCAAAATTATAGGTATAGGTATTGTCGTTTTGTTTGAAAACAACCCATACTCCGTCTATAAAACCTTCGAAGGATTGTAGGTCGCCAATTTCATCTTTAGCATTAAAAACAAGTTTACGGTCTTTAATAAATACAGCACTGTCGTACATATTTACGGGTGTTAGTATTGGTTTAATGGTATCTCTCCACAAAAAAAACTGGCCAAAGTTCCACCACTTCGCTTCTACCCAATCGCCTTTCCAATTGCCTTTCTGCACAGCCGAATTTCTTCCGCTTCGCAGCAGCATTACTGTTTTTTGCTTAACACTATCCGGTAAATTCTCTTTGGCTTTAATGCTTACCATAATTGAATCATGAACTGGAATTTTATAATCGCTAAAGTTGTGAATGGCCGACAAATACGGCAATTGCTTTGGTTGGCTACTATACACTACAGATACCGTATCGTACAGCGACGCTTTGGTAATTTGCACAGAAAAGGTTTCGTTTTCGAACAACTGTTTTTTATTGGGATATAGTTTTTTTATTGCTTCACTTCTATCATATTTATTAAAAGCAGCCAGCGAATCTCTTTGCACTTTCAATTGCAAACTGGAGCGGTTGCCCATAGCATCTTTTATAAGAATATGTATGTTATGTATCGTGTCATCGTTCAGCTGCAAAATGCCATTGCCCACCGCAGTATCAAAAATGCCGATGCGGTTTCCGGGTAGTTGGCTTAGGTGCTGTATGTATGGGCCGCCATCGTATCGGGTACTATAATCAATGCCGGCATTTATGTATCGGCTGTTATCGTAGCTAAAATTATTCATGCTAAAGGCACATTGCAGCACACTGTCCATATATAATTCGGCACGGTAAATTCCAAACATAAACGACTCATTGGTTTTATCTTCTGCACCTATGCCAAAACTAAATTTGCCAAAAGGGATTTTGATGACACTATCAACTGTTTCATATTCATTTGGAATCACTTTATTCTTTCGTTTTACCCTTTTAATTTTTGTAAAAAGCGGCACATGTTCGTAAACCGTTTCATTCCGGCTGTATAAAGCCAGCCGGTTAAATACCGGTGAAATATTGTCGCTAACGCCTAATCCAAATAGTAATGGGTTAAGGTTGTTCCCCGTTTTTTTATCCCTAATTTCAAAATGAAGGTGCGGCCCTTCGCTGCTGCCGGTGTTACCACTATAGGCAATAAACTGTCCTTTTTTTACTTTAAATAAACCAGGCGGCACATCAAAATCCTGATGCCATTTTTTATCGGCATATTGCTTTGCACTAACATAATTTTCTAATACTGCATAAAAGCTGTTAAGGTGTGCATACAGTGTAATTAGGCCGTTGGGGTGTGTAATATAAATGGCATTGCCATAACCATACGGCTCCGTTTTAATGTGGCTAATATAGCCTTCGGCAGCGGCAGTTACCGGCAGGTTTTCTTTTTGTTGGGTCCGAAAATCTAAACCCATGTGGTAATGGTTGGCACGCAAAGCTCCAAAGTTTCCGGCAAGTGAAACAGGTATATTGAGTGGTCTGCTGAAATAATTTTTAGGGCAATTGGCACCTGTAAATGTTTGTGCCGATGCCTGGAGAAAAAGTAAAAAAAATATTGAAAAAATGGGTAACCTCATTGTAAATAGCTTGGCTGTAAAAGTACAAGCGAATGTAATTGCCCTGATAATTGTTAAGCCTAACAAACTGCTAATTTGCTTCAGTAAAAATCGGTGCAAGAAAAATTGCACAATATTAAAATTTGGCTCAAATTCAATTCGCCATTACTTTCGCTACGAAAATGAAAATAACAAACACTATTAAACGTTTCTGGAAACACGTCCTATTGGGAAGGTGATCTACGTATGTATGTGTTATAATATATAAGAGACCTTCCCACAAAACGGGAAGGTTTTTTTTTATTCCATCCACCATCATCATTTAAAACAAAAAACAAACAAGATGAAAGTTGCTGTAGTTGGTGCCACCGGGCTGGTAGGCACAAAAATGTTACAGGTTTTGGCCGAAAGAAATTTTCCCGTTACAGAACTGGTGGCGGTAGCCAGCGAACGGAGCGTAGGTAAAGAGGTGGAATTTAAAGGCTTAAAATATAAGGTGGTAAGTATGGCCGATGGCATAGCAGCCAAGCCTGCCGTAGCCATTTTTTCGGCTGGTGGTAGCACTAGTACAGAGTGGGCGCCCAAATTTGCCGAAGCCGGAATTACAGTAATAGACAATAGCAGCGCATGGCGTATGGACCCTACCAAAAAGCTGATAGTGCCGGAGGTAAATGCCGATACATTAACGGCCGATGACAAGATTATAGCAAACCCAAATTGCTCAACCATACAGATGGTATTGGTATTAAAGCCTTTGCATGAAAAATATGGTATTAAAAGGGTAGTGGTAAGTACGTACCAAAGCGTAACTGGTACCGGCAAAGCCGCCGTGGATCAGCTGATGAACGAACGTAATGGCGTAGAAGGCCCGATGGCTTACAACTACCCGATAGACCTGAACCTAATACCACAGATAGATGTTTTTTTAGAAAACGGCTACACCAAAGAAGAAATGAAAATGGTGAAAGAGACTGTAAAAATACTGGGCGATGATAGCGTAAAAGTAACAGCCACCACAGTACGTGTACCGGTAATGGGCGGCCATAGCGAATCGGTAAATATTGAATTTGTAAACGACTTTACTATAGCAGAAGTACGTGAAATACTGGCTGCTACACCCGGCATTGTAGTACAGGACGATATTGCTAACAACGTATATCCAATGCCCCGTTTTGCCCACGATAAAGACGAAACTTTTGTAGGCCGCATCCGCCGTGATGAAACACAGGACAACACCCTGAACTGTTGGATAGTAAGCGATAACCTCCGCAAAGGTGCCGCTACAAATGCTGTACAAATAGCAGAATATTTAGCAGAAAAAGGCCTGTTGCAGGATTTGTGATGTATGATGTATGATTTGTTGCCAGAATGTTTTTTTGAGCCAAGTATTTGAGCCCTGATTAAACGACATTGGCGAACGTTTTTAATCCCAAAGCATTACGGGACTCCTTTTAAATGATTGCTGCTAGTGGGCTTTCTTCAGAGCGGCAAAGTAAGCACTCCACAACCCTGTCAGGGCTTGGCTTTTGCCCCGGCAGGGTTGTATGAACCTCGAATTTCCTAAGCGTTTCTGTTTTAAAACTTTACTGTTCTTTTAAAACCCGTTTCAAAAAAATCATTTTTAAAGAACTTTCTTTTACAAAACCCGTTAAAGAAGAATTAACTTTTACACAGAAAATACAGAAATATTATTCGTGTATTCGTGGCAATAAAATAATAATTATGACCGACGATTTAATAATTGAAGCGGCGCCAGTAACTAACTTCAATGGCCAGCCCAACGAACTTGGCTACTATGGCCAGTTTGGCGGTGCCTACATACCAGAGATGCTGCACCGCAATGTGGAGCAGCTTCGCAGCCAATACCTGGAAATTATGTACGAGCCATCGTTTCAAAAGGAGTTCCGCAGCTTGCTAAAAAATTATGTGGGTAGGCCTACGCCCTTATTTTACGCAGAGCGATTAAGCAAAAAACATCGTACCAATATCTGGCTCAAAAGAGAAGACCTATGCCATACCGGCGCCCACAAAATAAACAATACCATCGGGCAAATTTTGCTAGCCGAAAGACTGGGTAAAAAACGCATCATAGCCGAAACTGGTGCCGGGCAGCATGGCGTAGCCACTGCTACTGTGAGTGCATTAAAGGGTGTTGAGTGTGTAGTTTATATGGGCGAAAAAGACATCGAACGCCAGGCTCCTAATGTGGCCCGCATGAAAATGCTTGGAGCCACAGTAGTACCCGCCACCAGCGGCAGCAAAACCCTAAAGGACGCCACCAACGAAGCTATACGGGCATGGATTAACAGTCCGCATGACACCCATTACATTATAGGCTCGGTAGTAGGACCGCATCCTTACCCAGATTTGGTAGCCCGTTTTCAGAGCGTTATCAGCGAAGAAATGCGGTGGCAGTTAAAAGAGAATACGGGCAGCGAATTGCCCACCCATGTTGTAGCCTGTGTAGGTGGCGGCAGTAACGCAGCCGGTGCATTCTATCATTTTTTACAAGAGCCTAAGGTAAAATTGATAGCTGTGGAAGCTGCCGGCCATGGTATTAATAGTGGCATGAGTGCAGCAACTACCCAGCTAGGCAAACCCGGCATTCTACACGGCAGTAAAAGCCTGCTGATGCAAACCGAAGATGGGCAGGTAGTAGAGCCGCACAGTATTTCTGCCGGCCTGGATTATCCCGGTATCGGCCCGTTACATGCTCACCTTTTTAAAAGTGGACGTGGCACGTTTGTAAGTGCTACCGATGATGAAGCCCTTGCTTCCGCTTTTGAAGTAAGTCGCCTTGAGGGCATTATACCTGCACTGGAAACAGCACATGCTTTTTCGGCACTTGATAATATGCAATTTGCGCCAACCGATAATGTAATCGTATGCCTTAGTGGCCGTGGCGATAAAGATTTGGCCACTTACATGACGGCAATGGAGATGATGTAAATTTCCAGACGGACAAAAAATTGAATTGGGTGTCACTAATTCAATAGTAATAAAATTTTAGTTACATGTTAATGCCTATCCTACTGGCTAAATAACCTTTGAGCATCTAATAGATTGACTGATAAAACAATTTTTGGGGCTAATTATACATTTTACC
>JAYUOV010000256.1:0-9426 GCA_043760535.1 Chitinophagaceae bacterium | reverse complement strand
TTTTATTGGTCATACCACCGGTGCTTGTGGCAGCAGCAATATTGCCATTTTCGTCGCATGCTACGGCTCCTACGGTACCAAATTTTTTATCCCTCATCAGTTCGTCTAGGTGGTGGTGGGTATGGTCCAGCGAATAGTTATCGCTGTCCCTCATGGCTTTCCATTGGTCGTAGCGAAACTGCGAAAAAAAGAATTCGTCGGGCTCTAGTTTTATGCCTTGTTTTATGGCAAAATCATTGGCACCCTTGCCACTTAAAAAAACGTGGTTGCTGTTTTGCATTACTTCCGTAGCCAGTTCTATAGGGTTGCGAACATTGCGGATACCCGCTACAGCACCCGCATTCAGTGTAGTACCGTCCATAATAGCCGCATCCATTTCCTGCACACCTTTTTTGGTAAAAACAGCCCCACGGCCAGCATTAAACAGCACATTATCTTCTAATATTACAATGGCTGCTTTAACAGCATTTACGGCAGTACCGCCTTGTTCCAGCACGGCGTACCCAGCATTTAGTGCATCGTTCAATCCGCTTACATAAGCAGCCTCCAGTTCCGGGGTCATATCATCCTTTAAAATGGTGCCGGCTCCACCGTGAATGGCAATTGTAAATTTTCCCATTGTCTTATATTTGTAATAGCCCGAAATTAGCGGAAACAAATTAGCATAAATTCGAAGTTTTATAGCAGATTATGAAAAAACGTCTAACACTCTCCGACATTCTTTTGATTGCCATTAACCTGATACCTATTTGGGGCGTTTGGTTTCGTGGCTGGGATCCTAAACAAATGTTTATTGTGTACTGCTGCGAAACCATCATTATTGGTCTTATCAATGTTTTAAAAATGCTGGTAGTAGCATTTACAAAAAAACAATCAGTAGAATTAACCGATAAAAATCAGCCTGCGAGTATTGGCGGCAGCATCTTTATCATTCTGTTTTTTATTGTGCATTATGGCTTTTTTATAACCATACAACTCAACATGTTTTTGGGTATTTCAGGTGTATTAGAAACAGGCACTTCACTCAATATCATCCCTAAAATACCTGCACTATTACAGCCAGAAGCAAAATTGATGTTACTGATTTTTACCGTAGGTTATGGAATGCAGGTAATTTTTGAGTTTTTTATAAAAGGCGAATACAAAACCATATCAATCATGCAGCTCATGTTTGAGCCATACATGCGCATTTTTGTACAGCAGTTTGTAGTTATTATCGGCAGTTTCTTTTTAATGTTTGGGGCTGGCAAAATGTTTGTAATTGTGTATGCAGGGTGTATTATATTTTTTAGCTTTTTCAATATTAAAAAACTGTTGAAACTTGCCGCCATCAAAGAACAAAGAAAAAAAGACGAGGAGAAAAACAGGGTTTAATTTTATTTGAGCCTGGCATTTGAACCCTGATTTGGCGACATTGGCGACGCTCCGTTCGAATGATTGCTACTATTGGGCTTTTATCTACAACCCCCAAAAAATCCAGTCATTGCGAAGTCGGTTCTTGCCGGCTGTGGCAATCCCCTTGAAATAGTAAGGAATGCGTGCATTAAACGAATACCAGCGTAACTGTTGTCTTGAGATTGCTTCGGCCGTGCAATGACTACTCCATCCAAGCGGAGAACTGGACATCGCAATGAATGGCTTTTTACCATTTTCAAGCCAGTTTCCGGAGAAGGTAGCTGCCATTTGCACTGCAGTTGAACGGAGCGTCGCCAATGTCGCCCCATCAGGGTACGGTTTTCGCCGACTACCAAAAAAACAATACTTTACAGCAAATTCTTCTGCTTATGAAACAAGCCTTCGCCATGATTATGGCCCTGATGATTACCCAAAATCTGGCAGCACAAAAAACCTATATCTGGTGCGGCACATTAATAGATGGCATTAGCAACGATGCTAAAAAGAACATGACCATCGTAGTGGAAAAGAACAAAATTGTAGCTGTTGAAAATGGCTTTTCCAAACCTGCTGCATCCGACAAATCAATAGACCTGAAAACCCAAACCGTTACACCCGGCTGGATAGATATGCATGTGCATGTGGAAGGCGAAACAAAAAAAGGCAACCTTGCCGACATGTTTACCACCAACCCGGCCGATGTGGCCTTCGAATCGCTACAGTACGTAAAAACCACGCTGATGGCGGGTTTTACCACGGTAAGGAACCTTGGCGGCAGCGGTGTAAATGTGTCGCTCCGCAATGCGGTTAACAAAGGATTAGTAGTAGGCCCACGTATTTATACCGCCGGAAAATCGATAGCCACTACCGGCGGCCATGCCGACCCAACCAATGGTTACCGGAAAGATTTAATGGGCGACCCAGGCCCAAAAGAAGGCGTAATTAATGGGCCCGAAGATGCATACCAGGCCGTAAGGCAACGCTATAAAGAAGGTAGCGACCTGATAAAAATCACGGCTACGGGCGGCGTACTAAGCCAGGCAAAAGATGGTGCCAATGCACAGTTTACCGAGGACGAAGTAAGAGCCATAGTATCGGCTGCAAAAGATTACAACTTTAAAATAGCAGCACACGCCCATGGCCCAGAAGGCATGAAACGGGCCATCCGTGGCGGCGTAAGTTCTATAGAACACGGCACTTTTATGGACGATGAAGCCATGCAACTGATGAAACAATATGGCACTTACCTTGTCCCAACAATCATTGCCGGAAAATCCACAGCCGACAGTGCCAAAATACCCGGCTACTACTCCGAAATTGTTACGCCAAAAGCACTGTCCACGGGTTTACAAATTCAGGCCACATTTGCCAAAGCCTATCAGGCGGGTGTTAAAATCGCCTTTGGCACCGATGCCGGCGTTTTTCGCCACGGTATGAACTGGATGGAGTTTGGCTACATGATAGAAGCAGGGATGCCTGCCATGGAAGCCATCAGATCAGCCACCATACATGCGGCTGATCTGTTAGGCGAAAAAGCCAGGCTTGGCAGCATTGAAGCAGGCAAACTGGCCGATATAACAGCCGTTAACGGCGACCCGCTACAAGACCCGAAAGCTTTTGGCAAAGTAACTTTTGTAATGAAGGATGGGGTAATTTACAAGCAATAATACAGACGCAATACGCTAGAATCTAAACGCAGTAGGCAGTAGGCTGAACTTAAATGCAGAATACCTTTCAATATGAACCCCTAATCCCTAATTACCAACCCCTACTTCCCCAATTTATAACCATACTTTTTATACACAACCCAACCTAAAATAATAAACAGAAAAAGCCACCACAGTTTAGTGAGGGAAACCAAAATATCGGCCACTACTTCCAGGCCGGATTGTAATGACTCAAGCAACCTGCTGCCAAAGCCCGGCCTGTATGCTGCAATATTTTTATCGTTAGCTATCAGTTCCCTTTTAATACCCTGCCGCTGGTACAGGTATAGCTGTACGGTGCTGTATTTCACCTGATTATTTAAGCCCATGTTTTCAAGCAGGGCGTCATCGGCCTGTTGTTGTTTATCCAGCAGCGACTCTTCGGCTTCGGTTACATCCGTAAGTTTTTTACCACGGTTTTCGATGGCTTGTACCAGTCTTTTCCGGTTGGTGGCCATTCTTGTTTGTGCCAGGGTATTTCCCTGTAATTGTAACGAAATATCGGCTGCTTTTATAATGCGGTAATCGAGATAATCTACCAGTCTTGCTATGTCTTTTAGTGTCGTGTCGAGCCTTACATTCGGCACTCGTATCGTCATGATATTGGCTACAGTAAAGCTGGTGGTTACCAGCGAAGAATCAGCACTGATGGGCGTTGTAGCTACATTATCTATTGTACTGTTGAGGTGGGTAAAGGTTACAAAACCACCGTGCATGTTGGTAATATCTTCTATTCGATATGTTGCGGCTTCTACATTTTTTACTTTAAACCTTACATCCGAAGTTCGGATAAATGTATGCTCCTTGTCTCTGGGATTTTCTTCTGCTGCCGAAGAAGAGCCATTACCAACAGTTACGCTATCGGCATAACCCTGATTTTCGCTTTTTTCATCTGCTTTATAATTTCTTTCTTCGGTTTCAGTCCTGTCTTGTATAGCCTGATTAGGAGATTCGGATTGCCTGCATCCGAATATGGCAAAGCAAAGCCATGCTGCAATTAGCAACGAGTGTTTCATTGTAAATAAGTTTAATAAATGAAGGATAAAATGAGCAGCCACTACCTACATGCACCTGCAGGTAATCGCTGAAAAAGCTGTTGTGCACCAGCCTTTGTGTAGATGCAGATTGATACTGCCCTACACAAAATGGTAACCTGAAAAAAGAGTGTTAAAAGAAATGAAAAAAAAGGCGCCGTGTTGGCGCCTAATTATTAGTAGGAACTTAATGATTTTATTTGCAAGTTTCATACGCCAGCATGGCGTCTCTACTCCCCTGCCAGCCCCAGCACCACAGCCCACTCCGCATCGGTTACAGCACCAACAGAAAGGCGGCCAAGCCGTATCAAATCCATTTTCTCCAGCCTTATATCGGCTTTCATCATCGCCAATCTAACCGGGCTTTTTAGTTTACGCACTGGCTTAAATTCCACCACTACCCAGTTGGGGTCTTCTGTTGTTGGGTCTTGGTAAAACTCTTTGGCTACTTTGGCAATGCCTACAATTTCCAGGCCTTCGTTGCTATGGTAAAAAAATACTTCATCGCCCTTTTTCATGGCCTTGAGGTTGTTACGGGCCGCATAATTGCGTACCCCATCCCAAAAGGTTTGTTTGTCTTTTACAAACTGATCCCAACTGTATTTAAAAGGCTCCGATTTAATTAACCAATGTGGCATAAAGGCGTAAGGTTTAGGGTTTAGAAGTTTAGAGGTTTAGCGTTGGGAATCAATTTCAAGTAGCTGCCATTTTCCATTATCCATTAACAAATTATCGAATAACAAAACTACCAACCACTTGCCAGTACATCGGCCAGGTGCAGCGATTGGATGGCTTTGCCATTGGCTTTTGCGTAGCCATCAATATGCATCAGGCAACTCATGTCGGTGCTAATGATATAGTCGGCCCCTGTCGCTTCGGCATTGGTAACTTTTTGGTCGGCCATGGCAATGCTGATGGGCTCAAACTTTACGGCGAATGTGCCGCCAAAACCGCAGCAGGTTTCTACGTCGTTCATCTCGGTAAGCTGCAGCCCGGCTACTTTGCTGAGCAATTGCCTCGGTTCAGTTTTTATTTTACATTCTCTGAGGCCGGCACAGCTATCGTGGTAAGTAGCTCTACCTGCTAGCGTAGCTCCTACATCGTCCACTTTAAGAACCTGAATCATAAACTCACTAAACTCGAATATGCGGCTTTGCAGATCTTTTACATCGTTGTGCTGGCTGCTATTATCAAACAATTTGGTATAATAATTTCTTACAAAACCAACACAACTGGCACTTGGAGCCACAATGTATTCGGCACCGCTAAAGTCTTTAATAAATTTATTACAAATGGCTTTGGCATCGTCCCAAAAACCGGCGTTAAAGGCAGGTTGTCCGCAGCAGGTTTGGTTGGTATTGTAGCTTACTTCGCAGCCGACTTTCTCCAGCACTTTGGCCATATTAATAGCCACCTTTGGGTACAACTGATCTACAAAACAGGGCACAAATAATTGAACATTAAACATAATACAATAAAATTAAAACTGAAAAAACTAAACCGATTTTCTAAACTTCTACAAAAGATTGCGAGTGGTAAATAAATGTATACCTGTAAGCCCACCTATGATAATGAAGGGACGGATAACCACAGATTATTTTAACCTGCTTCGCAGGAAATCTTGATTACCAAATTCAAAACATACCCCTCGCTGTAAGCCTAACCGACAATGCCAAACCACCAGTCCCTAATTCCTACTTTCTATTTACTACTAACCATTTTCCTATTCAAAGCAATCATTTTCAAAGCCGTGGTAGCCGCCTCTTCGCCTTTATGGCCGTGCTTACCACCAATACGCTCTATGGCCTGATATTCTTCGTTAACAGTAAGTACGCCATAAATAACCGGCACTTCTAGTTGCGTATTGAGTATGGTAATGCCCTGTGTAATACTTTGGCATACATAGTCAAAATGGGGCGTATCGCCTTTAATAACACAGGCCAGTGCCACAAATGCATCGGCTTTGGTTGCCGATTTCGCATAGGCTTTAATGGCAAATGGTATTTCTACTGCTCCTGGCACTATCACCGTTACGCTTTTAACGCCATTTTCTTTTAATACCTTTTTACAACCTGCCTCAAGTTTATTGATGATAATCGAATTCCATTCAGTTTTTACAATTACAACAACAGCATCTTTTGGCAAACCTTTTATGGTGGCTTCTATCAGCTTTACATTTCCTATACTAGCCATACTTTTTTTAGTTGAAAACAAAAAAAGCGATACAAAATGTACCGCTACTTTCTAATAAAATTTTAATTTTTACAGTACCACACCAAGTCTTGCCAAATATTTATCTACCTGATATCCACGGTCAGACTTGGGAAACTTTTCTTTAATCTCTTGATAATATTTAATGGCATTTTCATTTTTGCCAATTACCTCACTTTTAAGTGCGGCACGAAAAAGCGACTCTGCACTTTGCCCTTCGTCTTCTGTAAAATGCCTACCGGCTTTTTCGTAGTTTTCTATAGCTTCTTCATTCTTGTTCAGTTCGCCGTAAGCATCGCCCAATAGCCTGTAAGTAAGTGCCTGTGTAGATTTTGTATCTGCACTGTAATCTTTAAGGTAGTTAACAGCTTTATTAAAATCACTCAATTTTAAGTAGCAAAGGCCGGTATAGTATTTAGCCAGATTACCTGCTTTGGTGCCGCTATAATTTTTGGCCACTTTTTCAAAACCAGCGCTTTGCCCGTCTCCATTGAGAGCCAGTTTAATACTGTCTAAACCCAAGTATTGCTGTGCTTTCCAAATAGCCTCATTGGCTTTTTCATTATTAGGTTCGCTGTATAATTTTTTATACCCAAAAAAACCACCAACAGCTACAATAAAACCTATTAAAAACGCTGTAATGGTTTTTTTGTTTTTCCCCCAAAAGCCTTTGGCTTTACTAATTACCCTTTCAGAATCATCCTGCACCGCCACATCTACTTCTTGCACTTTTTTTGTATCCGCCATTTTAATGTATGATTTATGAATTATGATTTGCGATTTAATTTTCTTCCAAATTACCAACACCTAATGCCCAGTCACTAATCTGTAATAAATGGATAGTCCTCTTGTGTAATTACATCTTTCAGTAATTCGTCGTCGTTTGGCCAAGAACTTTCTTCGGCAAATTTTACGCATTCTTCCACCTTTGCATTAATCCTGATATCAATAGCATTTATTTCCTCTTCTGTGGCTAAATGGTTTTCTCGAATAGTAATTAGCACCTTTTCTATAGGATCTTGTGCTTTATATTCTTCCACTTCGTCCTTGGTACGGTATTTCTGCGGATCGCTGATAGAGTGCCCTTTGTATCGATATGTCTTCATCTCCAAAAGTGTGGGTCCGCCTCCTTCTCTGGCACGTTTTACAGCACGTTCTACAGCTTCGTGTACTGCTTCGGGATCCATTCCGTCCACCATATCTCCTGGCATATCGTACGCATCAGCAATGGTATAAATATCCCTTACATTACTGGTACGTTCTACAGAAGTACCCATAGCATAGTTATTATTTTCACAAATAAAAATTACTGGTAGTTTCCAAAGCATAGCCATGTTGCACACTTCATGCAGCATTCCCTGCCTTGCAGCTCCATCGCCAAAAAAGGCAAGGCACACATTGTCGGTTCCTTTATAATGTTCTGCAAAAGCAAGACCTGCGCCTGTACCTATCTGTGCACCTACAAGGCCATGGCCACCATAAAAATAATTGTCTTTAACACCAAAGAAGTGCATGCTGCCACCCTTGCCTTTTGCGGCTCCGGTAGCTTTACCGTACAACTCTGCCATACAGGCGTTTAATGAAATGCCTTTGGCAATGGCCAATCCATGATCACGGTAACCCGTAATAAAGGGATCTTGCTGACGGGTGGCTGTCATACAACCTGCACCAATAGCTTCCTGGCCTATGTAGGCATGAAAGAAGCCACGGATTTTGCCAGCCATCTTGTACATTTCTTCTGCCTTTAGTTCAAACTGGCGGATGGTTACCATCAGTTCGTACCAATACAAATAGGTTTCTTTTGAAAATTTCTTTGACATAATCATGGTAAAATAAGGCCGCAAATATAGGGGGGAATGTTGAGAATGGAAGGGCAGAAAATTGAGGCGAATAAAATAGAAAGCCACATGTTTTTGATTAGCCACAAAATACATGAATGGTCCCTGATATCAGGCTGGTATCACTAATTTGATAACATTGGTGGAGACACAAACCACAGCGAAGGAACTTTTATCTTTTCTTGTTGTTACTTTTTCATTTATACTCCATTTGCAAAATGATAATCAAAACCTACCTGGAAGTCCTCTATCAAAAACTCCTTTCGGAAACTACTAAAAGAAAGAGTGAAAAAATTATTTTAGTAATAGCGATCGCCAGTTTCATTATTCATTTGGCTTTGATCTATCTGGTTGATTTTGGTATTATTGAGTTAAATACGCCATCCGATCTTTTTAAAAATCCCATCGCTGCCATTTACACTCCGTTTTCGTTTATCCTCGTTTATGAGGTATACCTTTTAATACATTATCTTCCAAAATCCTTTACTACCTATATTAACAAGCAATATGAAATAATAACACTCATCATCATCAGAAGATTATTCAAGGACCTCTCTAATTTATCAATGTCCTCTGATTGGTTCCAAATAAAATATGACCTGCAATTTACCTACGATTTGTTGGCATCGATAGTGCTCTTTTATCTCATTTACCAATTTTATACGCACAGTAAAAAAAGGGATAGGAATGCGTTACACAAGGAACAATCCATGGCAGGTATTTCAAGATTCATCAAAATAAAAAAAGTATTGGCTACTGCATTAGTGCCTGTGCTGATGGCACTTGCTATTTATTCGTTTTTTAACTGGAGCATGGGCATTGTATATCCAGGTAACCCTGTTTCATTTAAAGATATCAATAATGTATTCTTCGAACAGTTTTTTACCATATTAATCATAGCGGATGTTATTCTATTGTTATTTTCCTTTTTTCATACAGATGATTTTCACACGGTAATCCGAAACTCCGGGTTCATTATCTCCACTATCTTAATCAGGTTATCGTTTTCGGTTAGTGGTTTATTAAATACGTTACTCATTGTTTCTGCTATCGTATTTGGATTGTTGATACTGTTAATACACAATAAATTTGAAAAACAAATTGCGTTAGAAGAAAGAAAATAAGTTCCGATAACGATTGAACTGGCACTTCTATCTGATTAACATATAAATGATATAGCCACCACCTGAAAAAGTAAGGTCGGAGGTGCTGATAGCCAAGTTGTTTATAACATTTTTAGTT
>JAYUOV010000255.1:0-9549 GCA_043760535.1 Chitinophagaceae bacterium | reverse complement strand
CCTGTGCGCTTTTTCTCGATTGTTTTCCCATGATATCTCAAATTTACACCCTCGTTTACAATTTGAATATCGTTCCAGTTATTTAGGGGGCTGGAGGGGTTCATTACCAGCCCTAAAAAAACAGAGTCCAATATGTACGACACCTTTCTTTAAATAATATTGGGTGTTTCCCATCGCCAAATTTCACCATCTTCCGGATCGG
Organism: Chitinophagaceae bacterium; assembly: GCA_043760535.1. Classification (GTDB taxonomy): domain Bacteria; phylum Bacteroidota; class Bacteroidia; order Chitinophagales; family Chitinophagaceae; genus JAZKFT01. Next base: position 9,347 of record JAYUOV010000255.1, on the reverse strand, counting down.
TTAACTGGCATTGAAATATCATATTACATTTTCGAAGCACTTTTACAGAATCGTTTTCTGATGCAAGTGTATGAGCCCTTACGCCCTTAATTCCGGGCTGGGTTTTAGCAAATAAAAGGAGTGCCGTGGCGGCTTCTGTAGCATAACCTTTGCTTCTATTTGCTGCGTTTATCTCGTAGCCTATCTCTACAAAGCCATCATCTGCCGGTGCTCCTTTATATCCGCCAGTTCCTACCAACAGTTTTTTCTGTGGGTTTATAATAAAATAGGAGCCCCAGCGCTCATCGCCGTTTAGTTTTTCAAAAAAAGAAATGAGAACGGGCAGTGCATCCACCGCATCTTGAAACTCCGTCCACGATTGTGGCGTTTCAACACATAAAAGTTTACCTAATGTTACATTATCGTTGGCGGTTATGGCTTCGTAATGAGCTTTGGTAAAGGGTATCAAGTGCAGGCGTGTAGTACGGATCATATAGTTTTCATCTGTATTTGGCAAAAATACTTTTCTATTTTTTTCTTTTACTAAGAAATGAAACCACCATTGTCCACACTAAAACAATGGCCGCCAGCACCCATGCTATACGGCTTATCCAGTCGCCGTGTTGTACATAAAAAGTTTTGTTTTCTACAGGTGGAATGTTCATTTTAATAGCAGCCTCCGTATCCCAAGGTTGTGACTGATATATATCGCCATGCGGCGAAATAAAACAACTGATTCCTGTATTGGCACTGCGTACCACCCAGCAGCCGGTTTCTATGGCACGGAGCCTAGCATACGATTGGTGCTGCTTGTAACCGGGTGTATTGCCCCACCAGCCATCGTTGGTAATAATGGTGATTACATTGGCACCCTTACGCACATACTCCGATACGTATTCGCTATAAATACTTTCGTAACAAATAACCGGGGCTGGTTTGTAGATATTGTTGGGTGATGAAAAAACCATTGGCTCCTCACTGGTGCCCAATGTGCCGCTGATGCCGCCATAATCCTCAAACATTTTACCCAAAAATGCCAGCCACGAAGGCAGGCTTTCCACCCCTGGAACCAGCTTGGATTTGTGGTAGAGTTGCGGGCTTCCATTACTATCTAAAGCCATGGCGGTATTAAAAGCTTCGTAGAAAAAATTGCCCTCCTTGTTATTGCGGATGCTAAAGCCGCCGGGGTTATTCGTGCCATGGTTTACATAGCTATCTATGCCAGTTACCAACATTATTTTGGGGTGGCGTTTGGCAAATGCAAAAATGGGCTGGTAGTATTCGTTGTTGGTTATCTGATTTTCCCAGGCCTGCGTAGGCACTGCTGTTTCGGGCCATACCACCATTCGGGTGTTGCTGTCTATCTGGCTTTCGCTTAGCTTAATTAGTTTTTCTATTTGTAAAGGAACGGGGGCAGAAAATTTTTCTTCGTAAGGATCGATGTTGGGTTGGATGAGGACGATGTTGTTGGGATTATTTTGCAATCCGGGATTGTCAATTTTATTTCGATGCATTGCGGACCATACTATTGGCACACCAATAACTAAAACGACTGCAATAATTTGAATAAGTCCTCCTTTAGGCAAATAGCTCAAGTTCTGAGGTTTGGCATTTTCTTTTTCAAAATCCTTTGTCCACGGGGCTATTAAAAGTTGATTTCCTGCAGTAATAAATATCAAAATATTTGCTACCAAAACCCATAAGCTTCCACCGGTTGTGCCGGTGAACTGATACCATTTTACCCATTCAGGCAGATTGGCAAACGCATTACCCAGCGTAAGCCACGGCCAGCTAAGCCCCCAATTATGGTGTATGTATTCGTAAGTAAGCCAGTATAATACCAATGAAACATAGCCAATAGTATTTCCCAATTTTTGTTTGGTAATGCGGAACAGCATCCATGGAATCGTCATTAAAATACTGTTGGCTATGATGGCTCCCAATGCTCCGCCCTCACTTGCATTCCATATCCACCATGTGGTGGCGGTGTTCCAGATTAAAAAGTTAAGCAGCAGGATAAAGAAAAAACGGTAGGGCCTCGTACTGTGGGCTTCAATAATAAGCAAGGGAACAAAAGCAATAAAAATCAGGTATTCCAACGAGATCATGGGCCATGCGGCAAACAGCAGGAAGCCGCTGAGAACGGCTATTAAAAGGGTTCTTGCAGGGATGGATATAATTGAAGGCATCTACAAAAAAAAGGTAGTTATTTGAAAAGGGTTTACAGTAGTGAAAAATACGTTGTATTTTATTCCTCTTTAATTCGTTCAAGTCTTTCTAAATATTCCACATCTTCTTCCCATTTTTTAAACAAACGTAAATATGATGCCTGGGTTTTAATCAACCGCAAGGTGTGTGGCGTTCCTTTTTTTATGGTTTCCATCCGCAGGTCTATTTTAGAATTGGTGACAGCATTTGCCATTTCATCTCTTAGCTGTTGATTAATCCGATAATCAAAAACCTCTTCTGTTGGCGATAATATAAATGAAGAAATAACAGACAGCATTTTCTTATTTGTAAATGATTCGGGTATATGCCTTGTAAAGGTAGCAGGTGGCAAGGGCTTAGTGGCAATGCTAACTTTTAAATAATGCTTGCATACCTTTAAAATGGCCGTATGTAAAAGCAATTTTCTGTTAACGCTATTAAGAAGCAGGGCATCGGCTAATACCTTATTTACAAAGCTGCGGGTAAGTGTGGCTGTAATATTTTTTACCATTTGTGTTACCCAATCCGCATCTTCATTTTTATACCGGCTTAGTTTTATTAGGCTATCCACAATAGAAAGGCCAGCAACTGCATTGCCCTTTTGGGTCAAGTTTAATTTGGTTACCGATGCGGGCAGGTTTTGTAACATGTCAGTAATAAAACTATCATATTTCGTATTTGCTTTAGCAGATAAATAAAGGAACATATCTAATAAGTGCTTCGATATTTTAACCTCATTAAGTGCATTTAAAAAAACATTTCTGAATACTGGTAGCCCATAGTGTTTAATCAATTTTTCCCAGTGGCCTATATTTATTTTATCAAACAATTTTGCCAGTAGATCAACCCCTTGAGATGACTCCACGTACTTCTTCGCATTTAATTCCACCAGCATTACAGCTACAATATTAAAGTCTAATTTTTCGTACCGGAAGCTCGATGGGCTTGTTGAGGCAATTTCTGCAAACGTATTTCTGACAAAGGCCATTTCTTCAGTATTGCAACTTTTGCCACTATAGTACCTAAGCCAGTTTAACTTTTCTGCAATTTCCAGCTTTGAAACGATTTCCAAATGCTGTTCTTTTCTCCAAAGCACTATGGCTCCGTAATGGTACCAATACTCTATTGTCATACCATAATTGCCCATGTAGCCTTCCTCTTCTTTTTCTATGGGGTCACCTTCGGCAATATCAAAATCCTTGAGTACCTCCGTCTCATCTATTTTAAACTTTCCTAGGTCTGGTAAGCCATCATTAGCCCAGTGCTCAATAAGCGTATATTCTTCATGCACTTCGCCCATATCTCCATCGCCGCCTTTATGGCCTTCCCTGTCGTTATAAAAATCGCCTTCCATTTCGCCCATTTTATAACAGGTAAATAAGCCCATTTTTGCATAATAGCCAGCCGATTCTGCAGCCCTAATTATCACCTCTGTTTTATGCCTGTCGTTATGCTTTAGCGACGTAAGCGAAAAGTTTTCGGGGGTATATTGATGGTTTAATAAAATAACGATAGGCGTTTCCTGTACCTGCTTCTTTAATAAATCTGCTATTTGTTGTACATAGGTTTTACTTTCTTTTAATTGCAACTGCTCTTTTCTTTCTTTTTGAATAAGATTGTAGGCCAGGCATACCCTATACCCCGAAGTAACTTTTTCAATCTCATGTTCGCAATCGGCATAAAAAGCAGCATAGGGTATTTGATACTGGTTAACTGCTGCTGCAAAACCAATTGTTTCTTCTTTACCATCAAAACGTACACATAACGCACCACCGGTATGTTTAGAGGGCAGGCCGATAATAAGCGTACCAAACATGCCTTTTTCTTTTTCAGAATCTTTATGGGCAACAAAAAAATCGTCTTTTTCATAAATCAGCAGCTTGTATAAAGAGGCGGTCACTTCAGTTTTTTCAATGCCTAACCCTGCCTTAACTTTTTTTAATATCGAAGCTAAAAGTGAATGCCAAGCCGGGTTTAGAAAAGAAAGGCTACTTGCATCTATTTCCCATACACTACGCACATTGGCATCTATAATTGTTTTGCTGCCTTTACCAAAAGGTGCTTTGTGGGCCATTGCTATAAGTGCCTCAATTTGTGGTTTGGCAATCGGAAAACTAACTTCCAAATCGTCATTCACCAGTAACCCGGGGATGATGATGGGTTCGCTGCCATTTACAACATAATCGCCACCACCCTTTATCTGATTAATAACCGATAAAATATTTTTTGCAAAAGCTTCCATGAACGACTGGGTTTAATTTAAGGCTAAAATAATTTTTTAAATGGGTTGCGGCCAAAAAAACCATTTAAGATATACAACAAAATGGGCAGCAGCATTTGTGTGTGTTCTTTTGGCGAAGGAATAAGGGAAAAGCCGTGTGGGTGGCTTTACTGTGCTTTTGCGTTACTTGAATATTGATTTTTTAAATTTTCTAAATTAACTGGCGACAGGCGACTACACTTACAATGGCAGCGTATTAATGCATACCCGCAGCATTATTAGTGGCGAAATGAGCCTCAAATGGGCTAGATTTCGCCGCTAATAATTATATAAGTACAGGCCTTTAAAATTTCTTATCTAACATTATTAGTGGCGAAATGCGGGTAATTAATAGTACATTTCGCCACTAATAAATATAAAAGTAATGCCACAAAAATTAATAGGCCGGGAAGAAGAGCGGCAGATACTACTGGACGCACTAACCTCCGGAAGCCCCGAAATGGTAGCTGTGTTTGGAAGAAGGCGTGTGGGTAAAACCTTTTTAATTAAAGAAACCTATAAAGCACATATTGCTTTTGAAATAACCGGAATACAACATGCTACCAATGCCGAACAGCTAGAAAACTTTTGTGTGCAGTTAGCTGCATTTTCTAAAACAAAAAAGGCCATAGAGCCACCTGCCAATTGGTTTGGTGCTTTTCGCTTACTGGCCGCTTTTTTAGAAAAGAAGATACCCCATGGTAAAAGGGTAGTGTTGCTCGACGAATTACCATGGTTAGCCGGGCATAAATCGGGATTTTTAACCGGCTTAAGCTGGTTTTGGAATAGCTGGGCAGAGCTACATAATGTGGTAGTAGTAATTTGTGGTTCGGCAGCATCGTGGATGATACAAAAAGTGGTGAACAACCGGGGCGGCCTGCACAACCGCATTACCAAAAGGGTATTTCTGGAGCCGTTTACCCTTAAAGAAATGGAAGCCTATTTAAAAAGCCGTAACATTTTTTTCGACCATTATCAAATGCTGCAACTGTACATGGCCATGGGTGGCATACCGCATTACCTTAAGGAAATTCAATCCGGAAAAAGTGCTATCCAAAACATCAACGATATATGTTTTGCAAAACATGGATTGCTGCGTAACGAATTTTTAAACCTATATCCGGCACTTTTTGCCCATGCAGATAACCATATTAAAGTAGTTAGGGCATTGGCCGGTTCCCGAATGGGTTTGCCAAGACCGGCCATTGTAAAAAATGGCCAATTACCCGAAGGCGGCAACACCTCTAAAGTGTTGGAAGAATTAGAACAGTCGGGTTTTATTAATGCTTATTACCCCTTTGGAAAACGCAAGAAAGACATGCTGTACCGGCTTACAGACGAGTACTCCCTTTTTTACCTTCGCTTTATAGAACGCAATAAAAGCAGTGGTACTAACACGTGGAACACCCTTGGCCAGAGCCAGGCCGCCAAAATATGGGCGGGCTATGCGTTTGAAAATGCCTGCTTTAAGCACATGCCACAGCTAAAAAAAGCATTGGGAATTTCAGGCATCTATTCCGAACCCTCGGCCTTTTTGAATAAGGGTACCGAAACAGAAACGGGTGCACAAATAGATATGTTGCTAGACCGTAGCGACCATACCATATGCTTATTCGAAATAAAATTTTACAATACAACATTTAAGTTAACGGCCTCCGATGCCGAAAGTTTGCGCAATCAAATGTTTGTGTTTAGCCGTGCCACAGGCACCAAAAAGCGGTTGATGCTGGTATTGGTCACCACCTTTGGAATGGAGCACAACCAGCACAGCCTTGGATTAATAGAAGCAGTTGTAACAATGGATACGCTGTTTGAATAAATGCTATGCTTTTTGCACATGATTGATGCGGAAACTATGCGGGTGGCCTTCGTGTACCCTGGCATTTATTGATTACAAATTTGTTGTAAAATAAGTAATGGAATAGTACCGGCCCGGAGGCCTGCGGTAGTGATTTAACAGTATCGTTCTTCTTGGCGCAGAATTGAGGCGTAGGTTATGTGGGCTGGCTTCCTGTGCCTTTGTGTTACTTGGTTATGAATTTTATGAAGGCTGATTTAGTAAAAGAACTAACGGAACACTACAGGCAGGAAGGCCTGCTCCTGGGATAATTGCTGTAAATCTTCTAGCTCTCTGCGCCAATTAAAATCTTTCGCTGCTATGGTTTTAATTTCTACATTTACATTCTTAGCATTTACATGCTTCTAAAAATTTTACTATCTGATATCTGACTCTTCTGGGTTAGATGACACTATGATTAAAATTTTTATAACCATGTACAAACAATTTGTAAAACACGGCTTCGAATCTACAGGCATTTTTGCCAACGACTGTTTAGATGAACAGTTTGCCGATTACTTTTCTTTCAGCAATTTTAGAACGGAACCCCGTTACACTTCGCTATTGCCCGTTTGCTGTATTGTAGAAGGCATGTCTTTTGAACTGTATTGGGTTAGAGATTTGATTGTATGCTGCAACACAATTGATGTTTGCGCCTTGTTGCAACAATGGGTAAATGAAGACAACAAGGACAGCCCAACCTATGCATGGCTGCTTAACCAGATACAGCAAAACGAATACACCGATTTTGATTTTGTTTTTGAGAGCAACCTGAATAATATGAGTACACGGCAGTTGGGCGAAAAAATTGCAGTAGCCTTATTAATGAAAGGTAAAATAGCTTTAATTGGTCTTGGTTCAGACGAACCCCAACAACTGCGTTACTATGCTACTGGCAGCACTACCCGAAATTTTACAATAGGCTCCATTTATTTTGAAACAGAACAATATCTGGATATTGCTCAAGGCCGAATATGGTGTATGATGTTTTAGCATTTGGATAATATGTTGGCAGCGTTTAGGGGGGTAATTAAAGCTGGTTTCCTTAACAAGCCAAGAGGCCTTCGTTATAGGTGTTTTACAGGTAAAGCCCCGCTGCTTGCCGCAAAATCTCCGCTATTCTTTGCCTTAACCAATGCGGTTCCATTACTGCTACATCTTTCCCAAATTGTAAAATGGCAGCCTCAAGTTCCGGATTAATAATCATGGTCAGGGTAACCTGTACATGACCGGTTTGGGCGGTGGCGGTATTTTCTATAACACCAAAGGGCTTGGTGAGAAAATACTTTGCCCGTTTAGGCGCAAATTCCAGCACCAGTTTTTCGGGTACGGCATTCGGCGGAATGGTTACGCCTAGTAAATATTTGTCGTAAAAACCGGGATAAAAAGTGGCGTGTTTTTCGAAAGGGATATTGCTAACCCTTGCATCCACAAACCTGTCTAATGGGTAGGTACCAATAGCTGCATGCTCCTGGCACCAGCCAATAAGAAACCAGCGTTGGTTGTATTGTTTTAATAAATAAGGATGTACATAAAACGTAAGCGGCTCCTCAGACTCAAAAGGTTGATAAGTAAGCTTCATTACTTTTTGGTGCAGCAGCAATTCGTACACATCGCCAAACCACTCCCGGCCGGTGTAGTGCAGGTTTTGTTCAAACTGCAGGCTGTTGCTGGTAAGTTCATTATCCAGTTCCACTTTATGTTCCATGCGTTGGATGGTATCGGCAAGTTCGTCGGCAATGGAAAGGCCCTTTAGTTGCCGCAGTATGTTAATGGCTTTTCGAAGGTTTTTTTCGTCTTCCTTGCCCAATGGTTTATCACGGATAGAAAAGTTGGGGTCGGTGTATCTGAAAAAATGTTTTCTGCCTTCCTGATAACTTTCTATTGGCGCACCTTCCACTTCTTTCAGGTATTTTAAATCCTCCTGCAGCGACCTTAGTTTTATACCTGATTTGCCCGAATCGGCCAGGTATTGGTTGATGGTATCTAGCAATAAAGGATGCGACCATTTACGCATGGTGTTGCGAAAACATTCGTCCAGTTTAAAGTAACGCTCTTTTTGTAGTTTGTCTGCCGCCATTTGGTTATGTTTGAAGTGCAACTTAGTTTAAAAGAAAAAAGGTTTCAGATGTTTTGGTTTTCTGGCGCAGGAATGAGGCGTAGGTTATGTGGGCGGGCTTCCTGTACCTTGGCGTTACTTGATTACGAATATTGTGATGGTTGAAAGTTTAAATCAGGTAACGGTACAACACAGGCCGGGAGGCCTGCGCTAGTGGCGTTTTTTATAAAGGTTTGAGGTGCAGTTGTAGCACCTGTATGATTGAAAACAACGCGTCTCTCCGAACAAATAAATTGGCTGAATTATGGCCCACGCTTTCATCTTGACTTTCAAGTTTCAGCCAATTCGATGCACAAAAAGTGTGAATAACTTTGTGGACAACTCAGTGCTGAACTGCCTCAACCCCACGCCTGCGTTGGGCTCGCCATCATTGGCGCAAAATTCAGCATTGAAAAGCCCATACAAATCAACAGCTTGCACCAGCTTGCGGGTTGTTGGGCGGCGTTTTATGGCGGCGCTTGCCAAATTGGCGGCTTGGATAAATCGCTCAGCTAATGTGTCTTGGCCCAAGCCTGCGGGTGTTCCGTGCTGACGCCGGACAGCCCTGGCGCCGAGCGCAAATCGGGCATCAAGGTATGGCCGGTTGCGTCGCTGCTCAGAGCGATTGCCGACAGCCTGGAGGCCCGATTTAACCCCGTGGCGGTTCAGGGCGAAATCTCTGGCTTTTCACGCGCTTCAAGCGGGCATTGTTATTTTTCGCTGAAAGACGGTGATGCGCAAATCCGCTGTGCCATGTTTCGGCGCGCTGCTACTTTGCTGGACTTTGCCCCGCGCGACGGGCAATTGGTAGAGCTGCGCGGACGCTTGGGCGTGTACGACTCGCGCGGCGAGCTGCAACTGGTGGTTGAGGCGATGCGCCAAGCCGGGCAGGGTACGTTGTTTGAGCAATTTCTAAAGCTAAAAGCTTTGCTGGAAGCGCAAGGTTTATTTGATACCAGCCGCAA
>JAYUOV010000254.1:0-29317 GCA_043760535.1 Chitinophagaceae bacterium | reverse complement strand
AGCGTCGCCAATGTCGGTTCATAGTAGTACAAAAGCTTGGCTCCAAAGAAAGAAAATGATGGTGCTGAACTAGAACAAATCGTAAATCCCCAATCGTAAGTCGTTAATAAAAAACGATTAAAAATATTAAAGGAACAAAATGAATATTCCCCGCCAAACGGCCGACATATTTGAACTGCTGAGCAAAGGGCAATTTATTTGCAGCAACAGTGTAGATGATCATATCAGAAAACTGTACAACATCGCCGACGAGCATTTTGAAGACCTCACTACTTATTTTTCGGCCATTGGTTTTGTGCTGGAAAAAGGTGATGAATACTTCTATTTTTCAAGGGCAGAAAATAGGGCCGACCTAGAACGCAAAATAGAACAGGCCTACCGATGGATTGATATACTCGATTTTTGCAAAGCCTTTAATAACAGCTTTGGGCCGGGCTTTCGCTTTAGCCCAAGCGACATACTGGTACAGGTAAAAATGGATGCCAGCCTCAAGGACAAACTGGCTACCATTAAAAAAAGCGGCGGTGAAATGAGCAACCAAGAGCGGGTAGAACGCATCATTGGCGATCTGGAAAAATTTGGAATGCTGGAGTTAGAAAACGAAATTAACCAAACGTACAAAGTAGCCGCTTCGTTTAAATATTTAGAGCAATTAATAATAAGCATACACATAGCAGAAGAAGTTCAATATGAGATTCCTCAATAAAATAGTTTTTATAAACAGTGCCACCATTCGCTATGCCGATGTGCTGGCCGATGGCAATGTACACCTGATAGGTACACAGGGCGTGGGTAAGAGTACGCTGCTGCGGGCCATCCTTTATTTCTATAATGCCGATTCGTTAAAGCTGGGCATTAGCCGCGAAAAGAAAAGCTTTGCCGAGTATTATTTTCCCTACCAGAATTCATTTTTGATATACGAAGTAATGCGGGAAACCGGCCCCTATTGCATCATTGCTTTTAAGAGTGCGGGCAAGGTTTGTTTCAGGTTTGTGGATACCGCCTACGATAAAAAATTCTTTATAACCGATGATGGCCGGGCTTTTGAAAAATGGGAGGAAACCCGGCAGATGCTGGACGTTCTGAAAATAGATTATACCCGAAAAATAGACCGCTACGAAGAGTACCGGGATATTGTGTATGGCAACAGCGAAGGCGGCAAAAAGGAGTTTGGAAAATACGCCTTGTTGCAAAGCAAGCAATACCAAAATATACCAAGAACCATCCAGAACGTATTCCTTAACAGTAAGCTGGAAGCGGAGTTTATTAAGCAGACCATCATTATGTCGCTGAACGAAGAAGATATTTCGATAGACTTGCAGAGCTATACGCACCACCTTAAAAACTTCGACGAACAACTGGCCGATATTCATAAATACAAATTGGCAGCAGTACAAAAGCAGGCAGAGCATGTAGTAAAAAACCACCTAGCCATACGCCACCTGGAAAGAGCCAAAAACCTAGCCAGCCAGCAACTGGCATGGGCCGCAGGCAATGTGCAAAGAGTTATGCCCAAGCTGGTAGATAAAAAAGAAAAGGCTGAAGCGGATAAGCAAATATTATTGGAGAAAATAGAAACTACAGATACCCGCTTTCGTACCAAAACCGAGAAGATAAAAGGAGAAATTAGCATACTTGAAAACGAAATTAAAAAAGCTAAAGAGAAAGGTGAGCATTACAATAAAATTGGTATTGAGGATGTTGTAAAAAAGGTAGGTGAAAAAGGGGTACTGGAAACTGAACAGAAACAACTTAACAAAGAGAAGGAACTACTAACAGCTAAGTTTGCCGACACATCGCAGAAGTACGATGCCTTGCTGCAAGCATTAGAAAGCAATTTACTTAACTATAACCAGCAGCAAAACAGCCAGCTATTACAGCAGAAAGAACGGGCTATGGCTTATAAAGATGCTACCCGTAAATGGCTAGAAAAAGTAGTATTAGAAACCCGCCAAAACCACAAACAACTAGTAGCGCAGGCCAGAGAATCGGTAGAACAGCAACAGGAGCAATTACAAAACGAAAAGCTAAAGAAGGAGGCTACAAAGCATAAGCGATTTTATGAAGAAGAACTGGCTGCTGCACAGCAAACCCTTAGCGATTTGCAGCTGAGCGTACAGGATGCCGAGCAGCAAAACAAGCACCTGAAAAGCCGCACCGAAATGCTGCAAAAGCAGTGGGAGCTAGACGAAGGTTCGGTAAAACAATCTGCTGAGCGGCAGTTAGAAAAACTACATGAGGCCATTGTAAAAGGCAATGAAACGATAGCAGTAATTACTGCCAAACTACAAAATAGCGAACAGGCTTTGTATGGCTGGCTCAATAAAAACCAGCCCGGCTGGGAAGCTACTATTGGCAAAGTTTGCGGAGAAGATATTTTGTTTAACAACCATCTTGCTCCGCAGCAAAATAGTAATGCTACCACCAGTTTGTACGGCGTAGATATTAACCTGGATGAAATTAATATTTCGGTAAAAACGCTGGTGGAATATGAAGCTGAAAAGCTGCATGTTGCGCAGCAAATTATTGCCACACAAAAGCAACTGGCAGATGTGCAAACCGACCAGAGCGACCGGCTGGAAAAGCTTCGCAAAAAGTACCAGCCGCAAATAAAAGAGTGCAAAGATGGAATGATAGAACAGCAGTACTGCCAGGTGCAAGACAGTAACCAATTGCTACAAACCCAGCTGAACAAACGTGACCTTGAGATAAAAGCTAAAGACGAAAAACAGCAGGCCATACTAATAGTAGATGAAGCCATTTATGCCGCACAGGAACTGCTGGTGCAGGCACAGCAGGCATTGCAAACCGCCGAAGATGAAATAAGCAAGCAGGTAAAAGCCCGTGAAAAAGACCATGATAAAAAAGTAGCAGTAATAGACCTGCAACTAAAAGTAGCGGCTATAGAAATGCAGGAATCGCTGGATAAAAACAGGAAGCTGCATGCTATTGAAAAGCAAAACATCCAAAACCGGCAGCAGGCAGAATTGGCAGGAAAAGGCGTAGATACCAGCCGTACCAAAACCATTGAAGAGCGCTTGGATGCCATACAGGGCGACTTATTGTATATAGAAAAAAATCGTGATGTGGTGGCTGAGTATAAAAAAGATAAAAGGGAGCTGATAGATAAGGCCGATGAATATAAAAACCGCAAGGTGCTGCTAGATCAGCAATACCACAACGAGAATGAAAAACAGCGGTTGGCCAAGCAGGCACTAGCCACAGAAATAGCCGAAGTGGAAGAGCTGATGCTGCAAGTAAAAGCCCAGTTGCAGCAGGCAGAGGACGATAATAAAGCCTTTCTGCAATTTCAGGCAACGGATGCGTATGTAACTACAGAAGCGGCCTATAAAGAGAGTAAAGAAATATACAAAACAGATAAACGCTGCAAGGTTTTAATAGATGAATGTAACCGCAGCTATTACACTGCCATCAAGCGTATGGACGATTTAAAAGAGGCAACGAACAACTTTCTGGGAAATTTTTCGCAGCAAAATATTTTCAATTTTAATACCAACCTTACTTACAAACAAGCATACCAGGAATTTGCAGAACAACTGAATGAATTTGTGAGCAATGCTAAAATAGAAGAATTTGAAAAACGCATTAACGAACGCTTTGCCACCATCATACATTCGCTGGGAAAAGAAACGGGCATACTGATGAGCAAAGGCGGCGAAATACAAAGTGTTATTAACAATATCAACAAAGATTTTGACAATAAAAATTTTGTAGGTGCCATTAAAAAAATAGAGTTGCGGCTGGACGAAAGTGCCAATAAAGTGGTACAGTTGCTCCTAAGCATTAAGAAGTTTAACGACGAGCACAGCTTTGATATAGGCGGCATGAATTTGTTCTCTACAGTTGATCAAACATCGAAGAACAAGAAGGCTGTGGACCTGCTGAAACAGTTGGGCAAGGCCATTGGCGAAAGTAAAAAAGACAGCATTGCATTAAGCGATTCTTTCGAACTGAAATTCCGGGTGGAAGAAAACCAAAACGATACCGGCTGGGTAGAAAAGCTGAGCAATGTAGGTAGCGAAGGAACCGATGTGCTGGTAAAAGCCATGATTAATATTATGCTGCTGAACGTGTTTAAAGAAGGCGCCAGCAAGCGTTTTAAAGATTTCAGGCTGCATTGTATGATGGATGAAATAGGCAAGCTGCACCCCAATAACGTAAAGGGTATTCTACAGTTTGCTAACGACCGTAACATTTTGCTTATAAACGGTTCGCCTACAGAAACTAACGCTTTGGATTATCGCCACATTTACAAATTAGAAAAAGATGCCAACCGATTTACCAAGATTAAACGCATCATCACCAACTACGCACAGGCATGACGTTACCCATCTCCATAGCCGAAAAATTACTGCAATTGCTCCAGCCGGAAACAAGCTTTCCGGCCTCGGCTATAAAGCATATTGTGGTGGAGAAAATGATGAGTGATGGTGTGTTACAAAAACGCATCAGCGGCAAAAGCAAGGCTGTTGTTTTGGTCAATAATCCAACAGCGTTGCGTTCCTATCTCAGCAATCATTTCGGCGTAGCCGACTTAGAAAAATATATAGCAACGTACAAGGATGCAGACATTACCAGAAGCGAAGCCATCACTGTTTCCGGCAACTCCAAACTCAAAGCCATCCGCAGTTTTAAAGGGTTTGTGGTAAACAGTTATGAGCCCATTGAAGCCACATTAAACGGCCAGCCTTTTATCATAAACCCAGCACCTGGCAGCTTTGTTTTTATCAGCGATTACGAAACTTTTTTTCCAGATGCGGCTGTAACAATTGTAGGTATAGAAAACCCCGAAAACTTTCGGCAGGTACAGCGGCAGCAATATTTGTTTGAAGGTATCAAACCACTTTTTATTAGCCGCTACCCGCAAAGCAACGATGCCATTAAGTGGCTGCAAAGCATTCCCAACCCATACTTACATTTTGGCGACCTCGATTTTTCGGGCATCAATATTTACCTGAATGAGTACAAAAAATGGCTGGCTAAAAAAGCAAATTTTTTTGTGCCAGCCAATACAGCCGAATTATTACACCAGCATGGAAACCGAGAATTGTACAACAGGCAATTAAGCCTTGTACCGGATAATATTTTGGTTGAGGATGAAAATATTGCCGCTTTAATTGGGTTATTGCATAAAGAAAAAATGGTGTTGGAGCAAGAAGTTTTTATTAGAAAATAATAAATGTACGAGTTTTGAAACAGCCTAAAACGGCATCTTTCGCACCTTCGCTTTTATCAGTTTACCACGGATGTCGATATAGATAACTGAATCGATTGCGGCAAAGGCAGTAGCTACATAACCCATACCCACAGCCTTGTTAAGGCTAGGTGCTTGTGTACCACTTGTTACATGGCCTATCTTGTTTCCCTCAGCATCTTTTATTTCGTAATGGTGGCGGGGAATGCCTTTGTCTATCATTTCAAAACCCACTAGTTTTTGCTTAACGCCTTCGGCTTTTTGTTGTTCTAAAAAGGCACGGTTGGTAAAGTCTTTGGTAAATTTTGTAATCCAGCCAAGCCCGCCTTCTAGGGGCGAAGTGGTATCGTCTATATCGTTTCCATAAAGGCAATAGCCCATCTCCAGCCGCAGCGTATCCCTTGCGCCAAGGCCTATAGGTTTTAAGTCGCCTGCGGCAAAAATGGCATCCCACACCTTAGATGCATTGTCGTTTTCATCCCGAAAATAAATTTCTACCCCACCACTTCCGGTGTAGCCGGTGGCACTGATAATTACATTATCTACACCTGCTATAGTGCCACGTACAAATGTGTAATACTTCAAATTCATAATGTCCACATTGCAAAGTTGCTGCAATATTTTACAGGCATTTGGGCCTTGTATAGCCAGCAGGCAGGTTTTATCGCTAATGTTGTGCATCTCCACAGCTTTAGTGTTAAAGCTGCTGATCCAGTTCCAGTCTTTTTCTATGTTGCTGGCATTTACCACCAGCATGTAGGCTTTGTTTTCTTCCAGGCAATACACTATTAAATCATCCACAATACCGCCGTCATTATTGGGCAGGCAGCTGTATTGTGCTTTGCCATCGGTAAGCTTGCTGGCGTCGTTGGTGGTAACCCGTTGTATCAGATCCAAAGCATCGGGGCCTTTTAAAACAAATTCGCCCATGTGGCTTACATCAAACACGCCTGCATTGGTGCGTACTGCTGCATGTTCATCGTTAATGCCTGTGTAACTAATGGGCATATAGTAACCGGCAAACTCCGCCATTTTTGCCCCCAGGGCTATGTGCTTATCGGTAAAAGGTGTATTCTTCATAAATATTTTTTTATGGGCAAATGTAGGGAAACGCAGAACGCCTTACGCTTTAGGCTGGAGGCTGGAGGCTCGTCGCTTTTTGCAAAACACTAAGAATCTTGTAGTAAATTCAGGATCCCTTACCCTTCACAGTTTTGATTGCGTAGTTTTTCTTTTTTGCCTGCCCCGATGACTATCGGTGGATTATTTCGGTGAAACCCAGCAAAAGCCTTACCCCGATGGAGCGACATTGGTCCTCGCAATACTGTAGGGATTCAACAACATACCCTTGTTCTGCTTCCCTTCTCAAACGCAATGGAATCCATTTCCCTTCTGCATTTGGAGAAGTTGCCTGAGGCAGATGGGGCCGCTACTTTGTAGGCTGCGAATAAAAAGCGGTTTCTGTTCTGAGGGAAAGGAGTTCTGAAATTAATATTCTGGCATTTTAAATACACTAAATCGTTTCCAGCTTCCAGCGTAAAGCCTTTAGTTGGTGGCAATTTTTTTGGACACCACATTTCAATTGAAAATTTGACAAAATACTTAAAGGGCGAAGTTGCCTTATTGGACTACTTTCGTATATTTGTAATGTGAGCATTTCAAAAAAATATAGAACAATTATTACTTACAATTATTACTTCGAGGAGTTCTTAAGTAAACAACGCCAAAAAGTAAGAGAGAAAATAGTTTGGACATTTTTGCTTATTGAGGAAGTTCAACAAATCCCAGAAACTTACCTTAAACATTTAGAAGGAACAGACGGGCTTTACGAAATCCGCATCCAAGTGGCGAGTGACATTTTTAGGATTTTCTGCTTCTTTGACGAAGGTAAATTAGTTGTATTAGCAAACGGGTTTCAGAAGAAAACACAAAAAACACCCAAACAAGAAATTGTGAAAGCATTAAAAATTAAGGAGGAATATTATGAAAGCAAAAAGTAACACAAAGACACTTGCCCAATTAATTGACGAGCAATACGGAAAAAAGGGAACCCCAAAAAGAGATAAATTTGACAAAGGCTTTGAAACCTTCAAATTAGGGGCAATGATACATGAAGCCAGGTTAGAAAAAGGTTTGACACAGGAACAACTTGCAGAAAAATGTGGTACAAATAAAGCATACATCTCTAAGGTTGAAAATGACATAAAAGATGTACGCATTTCGACCTTGCAAAAAATTATTGAAGTTGGTCTCGGCGGACATCTCAATTTATCTGTAACGCTTTAAAGCATTATACTTACTAAAACTGCCACCATCATTAAGAACAATAGCCGCAAGGCCCCCAAAAAAAAGCCCCCGTTAGCGATATGCTAACGGGGGCTTTGCGGTTATTGTTTGTTGACCGACGCCAGTCAGTCTGCTGCGCCTTTCGGTAGGCGATTAGTAGCTTTGGGGGAGTGGGTAACGGCTATAACTGATACCAATTTTGGGTCTGCCTCATCGCTGGCTGGTTTTGGTTGCAAGGTAGGTACATAGCGGCCCCTACCCAACAGCGGCAGGCTGTTGGAGGTATGTGCTTTTTGCTTAATAAATGGTGCGCTCATGGTAGTATTGTGGTTTATGGCGAAGCGGTGCCTGCAGGGCTGGCCTTGTTGCGCAGCCCACCACCTGTTCTGTGTTTGGCGGCGGCTTTTACTTGGGTAAAAATTGAAGGGTAATAAACACCTAACAGCACCAGCCGCCCTTTTTTACAAACCGGGCACAGGCTGATATCGGTGCCATACTGCTCCAGCATCCGCACCGCTACCGGTATCTGTACTTTGGGTGGCATAGGCTGCAAACCCATTTCCTGGCGAACGGCATTGAGCCGTTCGGTTTTGCCATGGTTCTGCAAAAAACCATAGTACCGTATTTTTACAAAGCCATGGGGTAAAAAATGCAATTCGAACCGGCGTAAAAATTCGGCAATGCTTAGCGTCATTTTTTTCGTTCGGCTATTATCTGCGTAATCTTTATACGTAAAGGTTACGCTATGGGCTGTAATGCGTACAATGCGGTGTTTGGTAATGGCAATTTTGTGGGTGTACCGCCCCAGGTATTCCACCACCGTGGCTACATTGCCAAAAGGCTTTCTCGCATATATATTCCACTTTTTAAACCCTGTTTTCTTAACCAGCCTTTGCACATCTATTCCTGTAATTTTTAATGCATCAGCGGCCAGTAACTGCCGCAGCCCACTTAAAAAAATGGCCTTGTACACCACCTGCATGGCTTTAACCGGAAATAAGAAATTGCCGCCTTTTCTTTTAGGCTCCACCCACTGATTATTTTTAACACCACCACCACTTACAATGCAGTGTACATGTGGATGAAAGCTCAAATCCTGCCCCCAGGTATGTAACACCATCGTAATACCGCAACTGGCACCCAAGTACTGCTGGTCGTGGCTAAACTGTAGCAAAGTTTGCGAGGCACTGCGGAACAACAGGTCGTACATCGCCTTTCGGTTGCCCAGTATTAAAGGGTGTAATTCGTGCGGTAGCGTAAAAACCACATGGTAATATGCGGTAGGAAAAAGCTGGGCTGTCAGGTTCTCAATCCATTGCTCTTTTTTAAGGCCGCCACAGTTGGGGCAGTGGCGGTTGCCACAGCTATGGTACTGCTGGTGCAGGTGCTGGCAGTTGGGTTGGTTACAGCTATAATAATGCATACCTGCGGCAGCGGTATGGCAGCCGTGCAGCTTATTAAAAATGTGGCGGCTGTAGCTATTAAAATGCTGCGTATGGGCATGGCCAAATAACTGCTGCAACTGCTGGCCTATACCTCCAGCGGCGCTCATACCACCCGCTTGTTAAGCAAATCGAAAGGCGATACGATGGCTGCCCTTCGGCTCTGCTGCAGGTGCAGGTACACCATGGTGGTATCCAGATTGCTGTGGCCCAGCAGTTCTTTAATGGTGTGGATATCGGTACCGGCATCCAACAGGTGTGTGGCAAACGAATGCCGCAGGGTGTGGGCAGAATAATCTTTCCCCCCCAGCCCTATTTTACCAATGTACAATTGTATAAAATGTTGAATGCTTCTCTCATGCATGGGCTGGCCGGCCACCTGCCCTTCAAACAAATACACCTTGGGCCGGTATGCTTTAAAATACATCCGCAAGGGCTCCAGCAATTCTTTGGGCAGCAAGGTAAAGCGGTCTTTACCACCTTTACCAGCCACCACTTTTACCTGGAAACTTTTACTGTCAATATCGCTGAGTTTTAATTGCCTTAGCTCGTTCATCCGAAGCCCTGTACCATAAAACAGGCTCACCACCATCAGGTGTTTTGGATTGGTGATAACGGCAAGCAAAGCCGCCACCTGCTCCTGGCTAAAAACCTGTGGCAGCTTGTGTTGCTTACGTGGGTAAAAGGCCGATGGCACAATAAACGGTGTGGGAAATACATGCTTGTAATAAAAGCTGCAGGATTGCGCCACCTGGTGGCATTTTTCACGCCCTACGCCATGCTCCATGATAATAAAAGCCATATAGCTGATGATCTGCTGCTGGGTAATACTATTGGGCGCCACATCGTGGTAATGGGCAAATATAAAACGCATCTCCTGGGTGTAATTACGGATGGTGCGGATGGCATAATGCTTAGCCTCCAATGTTTCATACATCTGCACAAGACAGCCCTGTGCAGCTTCGCCAAGCTTTACCTGGCTGTACTCATTTTTTTTTCATGATATAATTTTTAAGATGGCTAATGTAGTACTTCTAAAACGTAAGGGGGCTTCACCGAAGGTGTTGGTTCAACAAAAGGTTTTGCGTCAGTGGGGCTTGACGTTGTTATCTTCATCAGCACCCACATGACAGCAGTTTTTCGAGATTGATGTTTTTCAATTGGGCTTTAGTTCCGGGCGTACGTTTTTCAAATCCCCCAACAACGCCAAGACCTGTTCGCTTCCAGCATAAAGCATCTAGCTTCCAGCGTTGATTTCCACATACACCGGGCAGTGGTCGCTGTGTTTTACACCGGGCAAAATTTTGGCATCTTTTAGCTCTGCTTTTAAAGGCTCGGTTACCGTTATGTAATCTATTCGCCAGCCTTTGTTTTGCAGCCGCACCGATGGAAAACGTTGGCTCCACCAGCTAAAATGGTGCGGCTCTTGGTTAAAATGCCGGAAACTGTCTATCCAGCCACTGGCAAGAAATTCATCCATCCATGCCCTTTCTTCGGGCAGGAACCCGGATGAGTTTTTATTGCCTTTCGGGTCGTGGATATCTATTGCATTGTGGGCAATATTGTAATCGCCACAGAGTATCAGTTTGGGATGTTGCTGTTTTAAAGCTTCCAGGTATTCCTGAAATTCATGGAGCCAGCCGTACTTAAAAGCCTGTCGTTCATTACCAGAGGTGCCGCTAGGAAAATAGGCGTTGATAAGGCGGATGTCGCCAAAATCAAGCTGAATGACACGGCCTTCAAAATCGCTGTTTTCGTGGCCAGTGCCTAGCTGTACATGGTCGGGTTTTATTTTACTAAAAACGGCAACGCCGCTATAGCCTTTTTTTTGTGCACTAAACCAGTGGTGGCAAAAGCCAAGCGATTCCAGTTCTTTCATATCCACATCGCTTTCTGCAGCTTTGGTTTCCTGTATGCAAATAATATCGGCAGGGTCGGTTTTTAACCAATCAATAAACCCCTTTTTAATAGCGGCACGGATGCCATTGAGGTTGTAACTAATTATGCGCATGGTGGATTCGGTTTTGTTGGATATTTATAGCTGCTAAAATATACCAACATGGATAACCAAACATCACGACCCAACCAGGAATCTGGCGAAGGGTTACAAACCAATCAACAGGGAACGATTTTTGAGGGCAAAGAATTTTCGCTGGAAGGTTATGACAAAAGCATAAAAAATGCACGGATGGCATTGTTTGTAGTGGCCGGCTTGCAGCTTTTATTTGGCATTATTATGGGCTTAATACAGGGTGGCGAAATGGACTTGTATATTATTGTTTTTTCTATTGTAGTAGCAGCCATTTTTATAGGCCTGGGCCTATGGACAAAATCAAAACCTTATACTGCTATAGTAACGGGGCTAATCGTTTTTATTTGCCTGCATCTTATAGATGCTATTTACGACCCATCTTCAATAAAAAACGGCATTATTATGAAAATATTGGTGATTGTGTACCTGGTTAAATCTATTAACGATGCTAAAGAAGCCCAGGAAATGAAAAAGAATTTCGACAACCGATAAGCCGCCAACAACCCAGGCCATCTCAATCATTTTGAAATGGCCTGGGTGAACGTTAATCCGCCAAGGCCACCATATACGCCAGGTGAAAATCTTTATGAAAATGCCCGGCATCGTGTACGGCATTGGCTGTCCATTGCATACTATTCAGGGCTATTTCGTCTGGCTTGTGTAAGCCTTCGGCAATGGCCACTTGCCCTTCGTTGCAGCTTATTTTAAAGCCATACCAATGGCCGGATTCGAGCCTTAGTTCGCCAAAAGAAAAGAACAGCCACTCGTCGCAATCGCTGTTCTGCACCAGCTTTTCGGCTGTTGCTATTTTTTGAGTCCATTTTTTTTCGGCCGCATCAAAACTGTATAATTCCATTATTAGTTTGCTGCCGGGCATGGCTATCTGCGGCATTACTGCCACACTTTCTAACTGTGCAGCAATGGCATTGTAAAAAACCTGACCAGCGGATTTTTGTATCACTTCATTATTTCCCAGCCAAATCATCATGCCGTTTTGCTCTTCAGAAATTAAAATCGTTTTTCCTTTGTTGATTTTGGAATAGTTCATAATCTGATTGTTTATTGGTAGCCTCCTTTGTTCTAACATATGTTTTAAAAATGGGTACGGTTTATTTTACCTGCCACCTTTTTTAAAATTTGCCGCAGGCAAATACTATAACACTATAACCGCTCCGATTACGTGTAGCAGAATGTTAAAAAAGCAGTAATAAAAAAAGTATTTTCAGAACAATAACAAATAGTGACCTTAACAGTAATAAGCAAATTGGGAATGCTATCTAAAGTTTAGATGATGGCTTCTTATTTTGTTTCAAAAAATAAGTACACACTTCCTGCAATCCGCAGAGGTTGCATTTGGGGTTGCGGGCCATGCAGGTATAGCGGCCATGTAAAATAATCCAGTGATGGGCTTTATGTACCAGTTCGGTAGGTATGTATTTAATCAATTGTTTTTCGGTGGCTAGTGGCGTTGTAGCTTTTACCGTAAGGCCAAGCCGGGCACTTACCCTAAACACATGGGTATCCACCGCCATATTTGGCTGGCTATCTATAACCGATGTAATTACGTTAGCCGTTTTTCTGCCAACGCCTGGCAGCAGCACCAGTTCATCTACGGTTAGCGGCACTTCGCCGTTATACTTTTCTATTAGCATTATGGCCATGCCAATAAGGTGTTTTGTTTTATTGTTAGGGTAGCTAATGCTTTTTATCAGCGGAAACAAATCATCGAAACTGGCCGAGGATAAAGCTTTGGCATCGGGATAACGGGCAAAGATGGCAGGCGTGGTTAGGTTTACCCGCTTATCGGTGCATTGGGCAGAAAGGATAACAGCCACCAGTAATTCGTAAGGGTCGTCGTAAGTAAGCTCCGTTTCAGCATCGGGGTTGTGTTGCTGAAAATAGCTCAATACAATATGGAATTTTTCTTTGCGGGTCATTATATGCTTTTCTACTGCTATTTAAGTAAAGCAGAAAAACGAAGAGCAATATAATGCATTAATTAACCTGAGCTGTAAGGTGTTCAGTGGCATAATTTATTACTGCCTGAACGCTTGCCTGCCGAGGTGAACGAACAGACTTGTCCAGTCTTTCGGCTGCCTGACATATTACATCAAATTTTTGCTGGAGCGCCCAGTCGCTTTCTAGTGCAAGGGCTATGGAATGAGATTTTTCGGGGGAAGTTTCCTGGTAATAAAATTCCAGTAAATCTTCAGGAGTAAAAAGGTACATAGGCAATTTGTAGCAGTTATAGATGTAAAATATGCAGATATAAACGAACCGGCGCAAGCCTTATTGCACTAAAGAGAAAAGATTTTTTGGTTAAAAAAGTAGTGGGTAAAGATTGCTTGAAACCTAAACGCGTAAACGGTAGTCAATTTCTAAACTATAAACTTTTAAAAACCATCACTCAATAATAAAAACCTCTTCATTATCCCGTTTCATAAAATACTTTTCCCGGGCATATTTTTCAAGTGCTGCCGGGTCGCTTTGCAGGTTATTTAGTTCGGTACTGGTTTCCTTTATCTGCTTTTGATAGTATAGTATTTTTTCGTCTAATTCTTTTTCCTGCTGCCTGCGGCTTATTTGCGATGGCACATCGTTTTTATCAAAGAAAAAAAGCCAAACGCCAAACGCAGCAACAGCTATCAGGTATTTACTTTTAAAAAAGGTGAGGATGTATTTCATGGGTACAATATTATTGGTATAAAGGTCGGTAAGCTTCCGTTATTGTTTGTTAGCTTATTTTCCACAAATTAACATGGTTTAGATAAATGATACGCTTTAGTTTTAAAATATCAATTACATTGTAGTATTTCTCCACATGTACCCTGTAATGCTACAAATATACCTGCCGGCATTACCTATAACCTGTACCCACATTATTTATTGATAACTATGGCGTAATCAGCGGTAAGTAAATATAGTTATGGTTAAAAAAAGTAAGATCAGGTTTTAATTTTTGTGCAATGGATTTCCTATATTTTATAGTAGAAAAAATATAGATGTAATTTAAAGATGTATAAAAAAGTAACCCCACTTAAAAAGCGGGATTACCTGATAAACAATGACCCTGTGTGGTAGTAAACATACTATCTGTTTTTTATGTGTGTAGTATGATGCTATACATGTACTTGTTCGGTTTTAAATGCGTGTGGTTTATTATTTATTTTGGTTCATCCGCATAAGGGCCAGCATTATATCACAGTCCTTTTTATCTTTTAGTGCGTCTATTAATTTTTGGGCCATTTGCTGCTCGGAGCCTGGCGGTGTTTTGTATTTTTCATCTAGCTTATTTAGGCAAGCGTTAATGGGTGAGGATGTGTTACCTGTAGATGTTAAAGCGGCATTAACTTTTAAGGCACTTTCAATTGGAAGCTTCTTTATTTCTGCAGCAAAAGTTTCCTTAGGTGTAGCCGAGGCGGCAGCTTTTTCAAACACCTGCAATCCATCTTTAGGCAAAGAATCTTTAAGCATGTTAAAGCAGCCGCACATGTCGGTTGCAATTGTTTCTGTATTGGAACTTTTGCATCCCATAAAAGCCATGCCGCCAATAGCATAAATTAAAATCATTTTACTTTTCATCTGTTGTTTTTTGGTTGTTTTATTGGTTAAAAATGTGGCAGAAAGCGTTGTGTAACCGCCATTTGTTTTCTTACTACTTAGCAGCATTGGCACACACCATTCGTTTGGCTCCAAAGGCATCATCTACCATTCATAAGCCGCTGCTGTAACTGCCGCCACCAGCATAGTCTTGTATAAATATTTTTCGAACCAGTTCGCAATGCCCATCGGGATATGTGGCTACAAATGCAGCCATAATGGTACGGTCGGTTATAATGCCCAGGTTGTTTTTATTCACTTTCCAGTTGGCAGTAAGGATGCGGCAATTGGCATATTTTTCACCCTTGGTTGCATACTGGTTTGCTCCTGCTGTCATCTTTGTTTCCATTGCTGCATTCTTCATGGCTGCTGGTGGTAGTACCACACCAGCTGCTAACAAATCGGATAGTTTACTTACTAGCTTTTCGTTTTGAGTAGTGCCGCCCGATATATCGTAATCAAAACTGCCTTCCACCTTTTCATCCGTTTTACCAAACTCAAAACTCATGGTTATTTTGTAACTCAAGGGGCCTTTGCCTGCCATTGTTTGATTAAATTCCAAAAGGGTTTTGTTGTAGTCTTTTACTTCTTGGCTCAAGTCGTCGGTAATGGCTGGCACCACGGCAAATTGCACATAAGCTTTTTGTTTCATTTCTGGTGTTACTCCAATATACGGTTCGTAGTAGTGAATCTTTTTTCCATCCATCTTAATTTCAAGGTATAGTTTGGTGCCATCTTCCCGCATCCTGTCTATTAGTTTAGCACTTAAAAATGCAGTGCCATAAATGGTTTCGCCGGCTCTAAAACTACTGGCAATATCCGTTTCAGATTGTGGGCCGGCAAGAAGTTTCTTTGTACTCCATACTATCTTGTTTACATTTTTAGCATGTAAAGGGCTGCCACTTGCTTTGGCTAAAGATGCAGTTGCATTATTGTATGCCTTATCGGCAAAAGCTAAAATTTGTTTTGCCTTTTCATTATTGGGAGATAGCACCAACACGCCTTTGCAATAGCCCTGTGCATTTTCTGCAAGTTCGGTGGCTTTTACTTCATTTTTTTGTTTCATGGCTTCGTAACTCAATCCTGCTAATTCGTTGGCATGGGTTAAGATGCCAGAATTAACAATGTAGTTTTCGTAATCAGCCAATCCATCGGTCATCCATTTAGCATAAGTAACTGCCCCACTTTTAAACTGGTCTTTATTGGCTAATACCTCTTTTACTTTTTGCATAGGAAATGCAGTTGCCACCTCTAAATATTGTTTACCGGGCACCGGTATTGGGGTACTGCTGCTGCGGGATGATTGGCGCATCGTTTCCTGGGATTCGTAGATTTTCGAATACTGTTTCCATTGGTCGTAAATATACTTGCCTGGGTCCGATGCATCGCTTGTGGGGGCTGCATTGGCTGCAGCCATTTTGCTCTCCCTGCTTCTTGAATTACCATTTGAAGATGAACCGTTTGTACTGGCCGGGCTTTTTGTTTCCGACGTGGTTTTAGTGGCTGGTGTTTCCGTTTTTTCAGGAGTAATTTCTTCGGTCTTTGTTGCTTTTTTTTCACCTTTTAATTCACCGGCATCAGTAGCGGATTTTTCCACTTTCTTTTTAAGGTCTTTTAGTTTGCCTAACTGGGCTTGTACAGTTGTAATAACGAAAAGGCCGAGGAGCAACGCCAATATCTGTTTCATAATTTTAAATTTGAACTTAAAACTATTTATTGCACACAGCCTTACATGGTAAGATGTGTAAATGCTACTATCTAATATATAACTGCGAAAAAATGAAGCATAACTATGCGGAATTAAATAACGCATTGATAAGCAGCCCACACTTACTTTACATTTACAGCATACCATTACCATGAAAGTCCTTATTACCGATAATGAACCTAATCTCCGTGCCGGCTTAAAAGCTTTACTACAAGCTTTTTGCCCCGAAATAAAACAAATAGAAGAGGCCACCGGTGTACAAAACGGGCTGGACATGATTCGCATTTTTCAGCCAGACATCTTATTGCTGGATGTGGAAATGGACGATGGCACTGGCTTTGATTTAATTCAGCAGGTAAGCAATCCTGGCTTTCAGCTCATTTTTGTAACGGCTCATAACTAATACGCTATTAACGCTTTTAGATTTAGTGCCATCGACTATTTGCTAAAACCAGTTGACCCTGAAGTGCTGCAAAACAGCATTCAAAAAGCCGCTACACAAATACACCATAAAAGCCTGGGCAAGCAAATAGAATTTCTGCTGCAGCAGGTACATGGCCGGCAGGAACAGGAAAAAAGAATTGTGCTTAAAGACATTGACAACGTGTATTACATTAAGGTAAACGATATCCTTTTTTGCGAAAGCGAAGGTACCTACACCCGTTTTCACCTTAACGGCCACAGCCCAATTTTGGTATCTAAAAATTTAAAGGAATATGAATTTATATTAGAACCTTTGGGCTTTATAAGAACCCACCACAGCTACCTTGCCAATCCCCGCTGCATTACCATGTACGATAAAACCGATGGTGGCGCACTTGTACTCGAAGGCGGCCATTCCATCCCCGTATCGCAACGGAAAAAGGAAGCGGTGCTGGCAATTTTGGAAGGAAAATAGTTGATAATCGTTATTCGTTTAATGGCTACCGTATTATACTGCGTTAAAATTGCTTGTAAAATTTTCTACAGTAAATAAAAATTTGCGGGCAATGGCTTTTGCCTAGTGTTATTTTAAAACACAATAGTTAATCATCAATTTTCTATTTTCTAATACAGGGTTCTAAGTGTTTTTTTAATGGGTTACAAAAATTGTTCTTTTATTATTACAGATTTTTATGCCTCATAAAAATTTTAGAAGAATAGTAAATACACGAATTTTAATGGTGCTTCGCAAAAAAATAAAGCAATAAGCTGCTACCTGCATACCCGCCGAATAAACCTTTATAATTTTCTTAACCCTATGAGTTGTATGTTGCCCTTTGCTAGTATATTTAAAACATAAACAACCAACCATTATGGAAACAAAAAATAGCAAAATTCTTCTTTGCGAAGACGATACCAACCTAGGTATGGTATTAAAAAATTACTTGGAACTAAGCGATTACGAAGTAACCCTAGAAAGAGATGGCCGCCTTGGGCTAGCCGCCTTTCAAAGAGAAAAATTCGACATCTGCCTGCTAGATGTGATGATGCCTAACATGGATGGCTTTACACTAGCCGAAGAAATAAGGGATATAGATCCAGACATTCCACTATTTTTTCTAAGTGCCAAAACCATGAAAGACGATATTATACAAGGCTACAAACTGGGTGCCGATGATTACATTACCAAGCCTTTTGATAGCGAAGTATTGCTGCTTAAAATAAAAGCCATTTTAAAACGCAATGAAGAATTGAACCGTGAATCGGATAACATGCAGTTCGATTTGGGTAAATTTCATTTTAACCCCAAACTACGTGAACTGATGGCCGATGGTAAAACACAAACCCTAAGCCCTAAAGAAAACGAGCTACTAAAAATGCTGGCCGAACATAAAAATGACCTGCTTCCCCGTGAAAAAGCATTGAAAAAAATATGGGGCAGCGATACGTATTTCAATGGTCGCAGTATGGATGTGTACATAGCCAAACTGCGTAAATACCTAAAAGAAGATAATAGCCTAGAGATTGTAAACATTCATGGCAATGGGTTTAGGCTGGTGGCGGCTGGAGAGCCGGCAGCTTAAAAAATGGTATAAAAAATCAAAGCCGGTGACTCGTAGTAGTCACCGGTTTTTTTTATGAAAATAACAACCCGTCTGCTGCCATACCTGGTCTTTTTTTACCTAAATGTGCGTATGCCTTGGCGGTTACTTCACGGCCACGGGGAGTTCGTTGTAAAAAGCCTTCCTGTATTAAAAACGGTTCGTACACTTCTTCTATCGTTCCGGCCTCTTCGCCTACGGCTGTGGCAATGGTAGTAATACCCACCGGCCCGCCTTTAAACTTTTCTATAATGGCTAGCAAGATGCGGTTGTCCATATCATCAAGGCCGTATTCATCCACGTTCAGGGCTTTGAGTGCATGTTGGGTAATACCGATATCTATCTGGCTATCGTTCAGCACTTGTGCAAAATCACGTACCCGCCGCAGCAGGCCGTTGGCTATGCGGGGTGTACCACGGCTGCGGCCTGCTATTTCTTTAGCAGCATCATCGGTAATGGGCATATTTAAAATGGCCGATGCCCTTAAAATAATTTTGTGCAGGGTGGCCGCATTGTAATATTCCAGCCGGTTTTTAATGGCGAAGCGGCTGAGCAATGGTGCCGTTAACAAACCGCTACGAGTTGTAGCTCCTATTAGCGTAAACTGGTTGAGGTTTATTTGTATGCTCCGGGCATTGGGCCCGGTGTCTATCATAATATCAATGCGGTAATCTTCCATAGCACTGTAGAGGTACTCTTCTACTACGGTACTAAGGCGGTGTATTTCATCTATAAACAATACATCGTTGGCTTCAAGGCTGGTGAGCAGGCCTGCAAGGTCGCCGGGCTTTTCTATCACCGGGCCGCTGGTTTCTTTAATATTTACACCAAGCTCATTGGCCACAATGCGGCTAAGGGTGGTTTTACCCAAACCTGGCGGGCCATGAAACAATACATGATCCAATGCTTCGCCACGTATTTTGGCGGCTTTTATAAAAATGGAAAGGTTCTCAATAATCTGCGGCTGTCCGCTAAAATCGTCCATCTGCTGCGGCCGGATATTGTTTTCAAATTCCTTATCGGCCGGGGTGAGTTTGGTATCGTCGGTATTTAAATTGGGGTTAGCCATGGGGTAAAAATAGGTAAATGATTATTAGGTCATTGGGTCAGTAGTCATTTGTAAACTTTTCTAATACTTACTTTAGCATACCCCTTTCTTGCAGGAATGATCTATACAAAGTAGTTTGATTTTTTAAAAGCCGAATTCTGCAATTTTTCGTTACGCCGCTGCTGTAAAAGCGTTTTCATAATTGCTTTTAAAAAGTGCTGCATTTTAACTTAGTAAGTTTTAAAAAATTAAAGAATCAATAAAATGAATTTACCGTTATTACTCAATAAATAAATTGAAAATATTGCTATCACTAAGATTTACCATTTACTCATAACCCAATGATTTACCACGGAGCATATAAAGAAAAAAAGCCACTTATCTTATCAAAGTAAACATGCCATTCCCTTTTACCGTAACACCATTGAAATCCGCTGCCTGTGCGGTGTACACAAATGCGGCAGAGCCTTGCAGTTCGCCTTTTATGCGGCCATCCCAGCCTTTGTTTATAACTGAGGTTTGAAACACTAACTGGCCAAAACGGTTATACACCCTAAAAAAATCGAGGCGTTGCATGCCGGCTAATATGGGTTTTATCACATCATTTTTACCATCGGCATTTGGCGTAAAGCCGCTAGGTACAAAAATCGTGGGTGGTACTTTAAATATTTTTAAAATAATTACATCGCTGGCTATACAGCCTTCGGGGCTGGTGGCGGTAAGCCTGTAACTAATAGTATCGGTGCCTGGCGGTAAAAAACCGGGAGGGATAATAGCCGTAGGTTGTAAAATAGTGGTACTACTAAGGTTGGTAGCCGGCGACCATCGGTAAATAGTGGCAAAAGAAGATGCAGTGGCCTGAAAAACCAATGGCTGGCCGATAACAACAGTGGTATCATTTCCTGCAAAAACTTTTACCTCTGGCACTACCCTTACTAATACTGAATCTTTCACAGGCTTGGGGCAACCCAACACATCGGTAACAGAAAGTGTAAACCAGGTGTCGGCCTTAGGAAAAGCATCTGTAGTTAAAGAATTAGGTTTCGATACAAGATTAGCAGGCGTCCAAGAATAGATAGTACCAACAGCCGTACCCACCAAATTGGCTTTGCCTGTAAAACAAATACCTGTATCTACACCAGCATTCGCTTTTGGGTAGGGTGCTGTAGTAATGGTTATGCTATCTCTGTCCTGGCATTTGCCAAGGTTGGCAGTTACATAATATTTAGTAGTTACAGCTAAAGGCTTAGCCGATGGGTTTTTAGTGTTGGGGTTGGTTAGGGTTACAATGGGTGTCCATACATAATTCAATGCTTGGCTGTTGGGCCGTAGCGTAACGGCATCGGTAAAGCAAATGGTCGTATCCGGCCCCGCATCTACGGTAATAAAATCCAACACATTTACCCTTACTGTATCATTTGCCAAGCAGGTTCTATCGTTTAATTGAACACTATATGTAGTTGTGGTTAATGGATATACCAATGGCGTAGCACTTGTGGGATTCATCATGCGGTTTGTGGGCGTCCATGTAAAAGTACCCATTCCACTAGCCCTCAATTGCAAGGTGTCAATGCTACAAATCAATGTATCCTTAAAGGCCATTGTAAGTACAGGCTTATCCAAAACGGTTAAATCCACTAAAGCGGTATCTATGCAGCCCTTGCTATTGGTAACAATAAGGCTTACAGATTTTGTACCCGAATCCGGATAGCTATATTGTGGATTTCTTGTTACCGACGTATCGGCATTGTTGGTATTATCTCCAAAATTCCAACGCCAGCTATCTATTACGCCATATCTGGTTTTGCTGGTGTCTCTAAACTGAAAGGCGATGCCTTTACATGCACCCACAAAATCGAAACCCGGAAAGAAGCCCGGAAAAACACGAAAAAGCTGCATGGTACTATCACTGCAAGGGTCGCCACGATTGATCACCAGTTTTACATTATAAACCCCCGTATCGGTATAGGTAAATGATGGTGTGGGCAAACTGGAAGTATCGTTTGTAGCACCGGCCACCCCAAAATCCCAGAAATACCTCATAATGCCAGACGAAGCGGCGGCGTCATTGGCAAAATTTACTGTAAAACCATCGCAGGTTGTAGGTTTTGGGTCAAGCTTTGCTGTTGGTAAATCGCATGCTTCCACACGTATGTGCAACTCTTTTCTGTTTTCGGCTATTTTTTCTCCATTGCGAAATTCATCTACTATAACTGCCACCACATAATCTCCGGTGGTGCCTGGTGCTATGCCTGTTATTAGGCCTGTTGCAGGGTTTATAGTTACACTGGTGCCCATAGGCTGCTGCGCCGTAAAAGGCGATGTATATACCAAAGCAGGGTAAGGAGGGGCTGAAACAGGGTCAGGTCTGGGAGCGGTAGAAGGTGTTCCAAGACCATCAGAAAAACGATACCTCAAAGAATCGCCATCAGGATCTGTAGCCCTAAATGGAAAAGTGAAGGGGTTATTACGGCAAACTACACCTGTATCTTCCTGTGCATACACAGCACTTCTGTTCTTATAATCTTCGGTACTATTTCCGTTGCCGGGAATTTTAACCGAATATGTAACCCCTGCCTGTGAAGAATTTTGAATATTTACAATACCGGCAATACGGCAGCAACGCTGAACAGCCAGCGTATAGCCAAGCCCTCCTGTTGGTACTTCTATAATCGTGTTGTAAGAATCAATACGGTAACAAATAACAGGCGGGTTAACAATGCATAGAAAGGTAGATTTTCTTACAAACTCTGTTGCCGTAAGCGTTACATCAAGCTTCTGTATTTGGCTGCCTGCGCTATTAAATACACATAAAAAAATGCTGGCATCTACCTGCATTGGGCTGGAGTTACAATCCAGATACTGGTACACTGTTACATTATATTGGCTGGTGCCCGCAGCCATTCCCGGGCCTACATAGGTATATTTTATCCAGCCACCTTTTAAGTGTGCTGCATAAGAACTGGTTACAAAAAACAATACCAAAATGGTGAATGAAAAAATACGCTTACTCAATGTCTTTTATAAATTTTATGATAATAGAATTCATCTGTTCTGTAGCTTCCCACATACCTATATGCCCTACATTTTCTAAAACATGAAAATAAGAAACATCGGGCAGGTGTACCTGTTTTAAAACATCGGCCATGGGTACTGCCTTATCCGCAGTACCCAAGACGAATAAAACAGGCATTTTGCTGCCTCTTAAAACATGGGTTCTGTCGGTACGAGCCACCATTGCTTCGTAGTAACCAATTAAGGCTTCGCTGGTAAATTGTTTGCCGTTTTGTACAAGTCCGGCTACATTAGCCGCATGTTTTTTTTGGTAGCCTTCGGCAAAAAGACCCGGTATGGCTGTTTGTAAAAACGCAAATGCACCTTGTTTTTGTATAAACTCTATTGATTTTTTACGGGCAATTTTTTTCTCCTCACTATCGGCAAATGCACTGGAATGTAGCAGGCCAAAAGCTTTTAGCCTATCATTATATTTTTCGGCAATTGCCAGTGTAATATAGCCGCCCATGCTATGGCCTAGCAGTATTACAGGCTCTTCTGTTATCGATTGAATGAGTGCAGCAACACAATCAGCCATGGATTCTATCGTAGCAAAAACAGCATTATCTCCCAACTGATTATTTACTACAGAACCACCCGAACCCGGCAGGTCGGGAACAATTAACCAGCAATGATTTTGTAAAACTTCTATTTGTTTATTGAAAATTTGGCTGTCTTCGCCAAAGCCGTGCAGCAATATTACAGGCAGCCCTTTACCAAGGCTACGGTACGATATAGCGCTATTCTGATATGGAAAACTGTAAGCCATTCTACAAATCTACTGTTGAATACAATGGAATAGTTTACTGTTATAAAAGTAAATTTCTACTAAAAAATAAGGCTACAAAAAATCCCCGTCAGCTAATACTGCGGGGAATATTTTATACAGAAGAAATGCTATTACGCTATTTCCCAAACCTCATTTCCTTTTAATAGTTTATCCAAATCGCCTTTGCCTTTTTTGGCAATGGCTTCTTCTATCTGCATGGTCATTATATCTTCGTAGCAAGCCCTTTCGCCTTCGTAAAACACGCCAAACGGGCGGGGAAAATGACCTTCTAAACGGGTATCATCGAACATGCGGGTAAGCACCTGTGCTTTGTAAAAATCTTTTTCGTCGTGTATCCAAAGGTCGTTTTTGCTAATGCTTCCATCTTCAAGATTTACTACTTCCGGGCGGAAACCATCGAGTTTAATACCCTTGTTTTGCGTAGCACCAAAAACCAGCGGCTGGCCTTGTTCTAAGAAAACAACTTCATTGGCTTTAGAAGATTTTTCGGTAAATGGCTCAAAAGCTCCGTCGTTAAAAATGTTGCAGTTCTGGTATATTTCCAAAAACGATGCACCCTTGTGGGCATGGCTGCGGATAAGCATCGCCTGCAAATGTTTGGGGTCTCTATCCATACTCCGTGCTATAAAGGTAGCATCGGCGCCAAGGGCTAATGCCATTGGGTTAAATGGGTGATCAATACTGCCCAAAGGCGTACTCTTGGTAACCTTACCTTCTTCCGAAGTAGGCGAATACTGGCCTTTGGTGAGGCCGTATATCTGGTTGTTAAAAAGTAAAATGTTTACATCAAAATTGCGGCGGAGCAGGTGTATGGTATGGTTACCACCAATGCTAAGGCTGTCGCCATCGCCGGTTACAATCCATACACTTAGTTCGGGTCGGCTGGCTTTAAGGCCACTAGCTACAGCGGTGGCACGCCCATGGATGCTGTGCATTCCGTAAGTATTCATGTAATAGGGAAAGCGGCTGCTACAGCCGATACCACTAACTATCACTATATTTTCTTTAGGAACACCAATACCTGGCATAATTTTTTGAACCTGAGCCAAAATGGAGTAATCTCCGCAACCGGGGCACCAACGTACTTCCTGGTCGGTAGCAAAATCTTTGGCAGTTAAAACCGGGGCAATTGCTGTGGTAGTTTCCATATCTTTTTTTTTAAAGCTGATTTTGGAAAGCAAATATCACGCAACTTCTAATAAATCATCCTGAAAATTTCCGTAAACGTTGCCGTAAAAAATTGGCTGTATCATGGGTGCGTTTTTATTTCAAAATACCTAGGTCTATTTCAAGCCCTGGCAGTACATCTTCGCCAAAAAGTTTTTTATCAAAGCCGGTTATAATTTCTACTGTTCCATCGGCACGGTATATAGTAGTGGTTTCAGTTTTAGGATTGATGAGCCAGCCGAGGAGGACGCCATTTTCTATCCACTTTGTCATCTTTTGTTTTGCGGATTTTAATCTGTCAGTAGGCGACATTAGTTCGATAACAAATTCTGGGGCAATATGAGGAAACTTCTTCCGGTCGTCAATTGGAACGGTTTCCCATTTTTCATTGCTTATCCATGACACATCCGGACTAAGCATAGAAGTGTCAGGTAAATAATATCCGGCAGTAGCTTCCCTTATCTTACCCAATTTGGCTTTTCTGTTCCAAATGGTAACCTCTGCGGTTAACTCACTATTTAGTCCTGATGATTCGGATCCGGCTGGTGGCATAATATAAATTTGATGTTTTTGGTCCCTTTCTATTTTAGTGTTTTTGTTTTGGGCACAAAAGTTGAAAAACTCATCATCCGTCATACTTTCAAGGCCGGGGAGCTCCAGGTCCATTTCATAATCCGGATTTACAATTCTTGCTGTCATAAAAATTATTTGTTCAAATTTAGCAATAGTTGGGTTTACAATTCAACTCAATAAATATCAGGGCATTTCTACATTCCCATCATTTCACCTTCTTTAAAAAATCCTTCATTCCTTTATACAGCTGAGTAGCTATTTTTTTTCGAAACTTTTCGTCCAGTATCAGCTTTTCATCATCGGCATTGCTAAGAAAAGCCACTTCTACCAGGCTGCTGTTAAACTCGGTAGGCTGTATAGGCTGAAAATTAAAATTGCCCACATTGCCAAATTCTTTTAGGCCTTCTATTGCCAGCAGCCGCTTTAGCAAGGCTTGGGTAAATGGCCGGTATGCCACATGCTTGTAATAGGTAGAAACGCCTTGTGCCGTAGCCCTTGAAGAACTATTGAGGTGAAACGAAACAAACAAATCGGGCCACTGCTGCTGTAGAAAAAGTACCCGGTCTTTATTATCAAATGTGGTATCGTTTTCACGGGTCATAATTACGGTTGCATGTTTTCGTTTCAATATTTTCTGTAGTTCTTTGGCAAAGAGCAGGGTGTAGTTTTTTTCCAACACTCCGGCTGTTAATCCGCTGGCACCGGTATTGCTGCCGCCATGGCCTGCATCTATGGCTATCACCATATTTTTTAGTTGCTGCTTCGCAGGAAATTGCTTGATTTTTATCTGCAACGACCGGCCCCTGTAACCAATGCTATAACCCCATGGCTGCTGGTGTTTTAGGCTAATGGTGAGCCGTACTACATCGTCTTCAGTTTGTTCAAAAGCAATATTTTTTACTTCTTTGGCGCTACGCAATTGGGTAATCCAGTTGGTATTGCTCATAACCCCATACAGTTCCACCACAATCTTTGCCGGGCTTATTTCCATCCAGCTTTTGTAAGCTATTTTTTTACTAAGGCTAATAGTTACATAATCAAAAAGTGAATCGCCACGTACACTCCAGCTTTCGGTAAGGGCAGGCTTTTTTATGGCAGTATCAGTTTTTAATGTCAACTGCTTTTTATCTATGTAAGCACTATGGTTTTTGCTTAAAGCAACATGGTACAGCTCGTTAATGCTGTCTAATACAGGCAGCACAATTCCGGTATCTATATAGCCCATTTTGGCACTGCCAAGGCGGTCTTCGCCATTGCTATAAGCCAGTTGCGGCAGCTTACCAGTAATGGTGCCGGTTAGTTGGGCATGGCTAACTTGGGTTAGTAATAAAAAAGAGATCAGCAATTTGTTCATGGCATAAATGTAGGGAAAGTAAAAAAGTAGCCTTCTCCTATTTTTTTACATAAAAACCCTCCATACAATCACCCTGCATCAGTCTATCCTGCCCACTTTCATTTTTATTTCGATGGGTATTTTATTGCGGATTACAATCATCTTTAACCGGTTGGTTGCTGTCTGCAATAAAGTTTTTATTTGCTGAAAAGAGGTGCCTACTACATTATCTATTGCAAAAATTTCATCGCCTATTTTAAGGCCTGCTTTATCTGCAGGTGCGTCTTTTATCACCTCCCCAATAATCACCCTTCCTTCTTCGTAATAAATTTCCATACCGGTATATGCATAGTCAAAAAGATCTCGGTAATGGCTGTTTGGCTGTAAGTGAATTTCGGCTCTTGGGTAATTGAGCGTTACATTAAACCGCCTTAATATATCGGCGCCAAATAAACCACCAAGCGCCGGGTAGCTGGTTACATTGTATTCATCATCAAATATATATGTAGGTACTTTTTTAAACTTATAAGGGCCTAGCTTAAATTCTTTTATGGTGGTAATCATCATTTTCTTTTTGCCCCCCAATCCTTCGGCAACGGTAGGCATCAGCCGCTTTTTACTAGAAAATAAGGAACTGTCCTTCACAAAATCTTCTGACAATAACAGGCAAAGCCCGCCGCCTGTATCAAAATAAAAACGGTGCTGAACGGTAACATTATCTTTTATGGTGCCAGCTTGTATGGGCAGGTTATTAAAAGATGGTTTTAATAAAGTGCCACCACGGGTGTATTTATAAATGCCAGGGGTGTAAAAAAATAGCTCGTTGTGGTCGTAATCTATATGTAAAATATAGCGGCGTAACAAACTAAAGCCAATAATGCCATCAATACGCACACCGTAAACGGCAGTAAGTAAAGAGTAGTCGTTAATATGAAAATCCAGAGAGTCGGCGGTAATGCCGGGCAGTTTCAGCGTATGCTTTAGGGCGTACTCTACCCGCCTAATGCCTGCAATACCGCGTATCGTTCGTTCTGTAGGCGAAATCTTAAGTTTTAAACCTGCTGCAGTGGAGCTGTCTAGCGATATTCCCCCGCTACCGGTGTCTAAAATAAAATTAAGCGAGTCGGTGGTAACATCTAGCGTAGCTCGAATTAAGATAATGCCACCCGTCATTTGCTCGAACCTAAATTTAGATAGAAATGTAGCTGGCGGTGGCGAAAAAATTTCTTGTGCCGTAAGGCTGCTACACAGCACTATGCACACAATTAGCAGAAAATTTCTTTGTTTTAAATTATTAGCTATGGCTTGTATCATCATCATCTTTTGGTTATTTGCAATGCAGCATATATTAATTCATGGGTGGTGTTCTATCGTTAACTTTTCCCAAACAATCTAATCTTTTGCCCCATTCATCATAAATACAACAACTGCGGTTTATCTTTGTTATTGAATGTAAGGTGCATTTTTTGCCCCTTGTTTTCTAAAAATAGTCTTACACTAAATAAACATCTATACTTCATCAATATTAAAGTTTCAGCAGCTTAATGAACCATCATCAACTTATTCAAAAAGCACTCAATTTCGAATTTCTTACAATAGACGAGGGTGTGTACCTTTTTGAAAATTCTGCCCTTACTGACTTAATGTATGTGGCCAACGAGCTACGTAAAAAGCAAGTACCACATGGCAAAGTTTCGTGGATTATAGACAGAAACCTGAATACCACCAATGTGTGTATTGCCAATTGTAAGTTTTGTAATTTTTACCGTGTACCCGGTCATCCCGATGCCTATATTACAGACATTGAAACCTATAAGCGTAAAATAGACGAAACCATGCGGTATGGCGGCGAACAGTTGTTGCTGCAGGGTGGCCACCACCCCGAACTGGGATTGCAGTTTTATGTAAACTTGTTTAAAGAACTCAAAAAATTATACCCTAACATAAAACTTCATGCGCTTGGCCCGCCCGAAGTGGCCCATATAACAAAGCTGGAAAAAAGTACCCATGCCGAGGTGCTAAAAGCCTTACGGGAGGCCGGTCTTGACAGCCTACCCGGCCCCGGTGCTGAGATATTAGTGGATAGGGTAAGGCGTCTGATAGCCAAGGGTAAATGTGGTGCGCAGGAGTGGCTAGATGTAATGCACGAAGCCCATAAGCAAGGATTGACAACCAGTGCCACCATGATGTTTGGCCATGTAGAAACCATCCGTGAACGTTTTGAACACCTAGCCAAAATACGTGAAGTACAAAGCCGCAAACCAGAAGGTGCCAAAGGTTTTATAGCTTTTATACCTTGGACTTTTCAGGATGTGGATACCCTACTTACTCGTATCCGTGGGGTACACAACCTAACCACCAGCGAAGAATATATACGCATGATAGCCATGAGCCGCATTATGCTTCCAAATGTAAAAAACATACAGGCAAGCTGGCTTACAGTAGGCAAGGCTGTGGCACAAATGTGCCTCCATGCTGGAGCCAACGATTTTGGAAGTATTATGATAGAAGAAAATGTGGTGAGTGCTGCTGGCGCACCGCACCGGTTTACGGCAAGTGGTATCCAAGCCGCTATTCGTGAAGCCGGGTTTGAGCCCATGCTTCGAAACCAGCAGTATGAAAACCGCCCTATACCACAAATGATGGAGGAGCAGGTTATTGATTACTAAAAACAGAATATGCCTGTAACCATTTTTAATAACGTGGGGGTGTGTAATTTTTTTTTGGTAAAAGAATTTATGACGATTTTCTGAACTAAAATACATTGGTTTTACAGCCTTATAACTGCCTAGCCCTCGCATTGTAGAAATTACCGTTTTTTCCGGCTGGCATTACCTTAGTATCTAGGGCTAACGCATTACCATTTCTTTGCTATTAACATCGCTAAAAAAAATTATTAAGTAGATATTCAGAACTCCTTACCCCTCGCAGTTTTGATTGGGTAGCTTTTCTTTTTTTGCCTGCCCCGATTATTTCGGTGGAACCCAGCGAAAGCCGTGCCCTGATGGAGCGACATTGGCGAACGTTGTAAATCCCGTAGCATTA
>JAYUOV010000253.1:0-9600 GCA_043760535.1 Chitinophagaceae bacterium | reverse complement strand
ATCAACGAAAAAATACTGGAATTTAAAACCACCCTTGCCGGAAAAGACATGCAGGATTATATCTCTATGGTAATGCTATGGTTTGCCACCCAAAGCACCGGCGAAGTAAACAATGTATTGCAGGAAAAAGAAGTGAATGACCAACTGGAAAGGATTGTTAGGTTGTTGGATAAGGTGGGTTGAAATTTTAGCTAATTTAAAAAGTCTTAAATCAGTTTGCAGACTTTAAATGAATTACATCTGTCTATGATTTTCATGACTAAAATTTAAAAGAAAGTTCTAACAAACCAAAACGTGATAACAAATTTGTAGCGTCGCTTCTTTCTAAAAATCCATTCTTAAAACCGGTAAAGTATTGGGATGTGTTAAATATGTTTACCATACTTAATTTTAAATCCAATTTTTTAGGAATAAAAATGTACCAAATATGTGCATTGGCCAGCCAATAGTCTTTTTGAAAAGGGTTGTAATTAGAACGATAGTAATTGCCCCGAAAGCCCATCGATACTTTTTTGCCAATAGAAGATAAGATATCCAAATTAGGATGCCATTGAAAAACACTATTACCAGATATCAGGTCTTTGGTGTAATCGTAATTAACGCCAATAGCTATATTGGTGTTTGTAAATACATTGGGGCGAATTAAAAACCCTGATTTGTAGTTTAGTGTCCTTGTACTGGCAATAACACCATTTAGTTCAATAGGTGTATTAAATAAGCTAAGTGTATTCTTAATGTTGATCGCTGTTTTGGCATCAAAAAAGTACTTGTCGAATTTTGTATAAAGACTACTAAAAACCTGTCCTTTATCTTCAAACCTGCTAATAGTATAATCGAAATCTCTCGTAAACCGAATATTGCGAACCTGGCTTTGTGACGTCCTAAAATGGCTAGCTGAAATCTGAAGCGATGTGCCTTTATTTAAATCACTGAAATTGTAAGCAATATTTAATATCCGATGCTGCAAATTATTCATGAATGGCAACGATTTATTAATGTACCTAAAACCCGATAATATTGGCATAACTTCCTGCATGTCTAACGGTGGGCTGTCTGCATTATTAGCAATATAAAGAGCCAATATATTCTTAGAATTAAGCGTATATGTAAAATTAATTTTAGGAACAGCGAAAATGGATTTTACAACCGAGCTAGTACTTTGCACTTTATTTACAAACTGGTTTTGTACTAATGAGACACCAAAATCTGCCGATATAGAAAACTGTTTTAATTTAAACGAACTACTATAATTAAGCAGCATATTATTATTTTGTACTGCATTTCTATTTAAATACCCCTCAGGTATAACAATGCTATTGACACTGTCTTTTATCGATAACCCGGAAAGAAATACAGTATTAAAATAGATATTTGAAATACTTAATCGCTCTGTTCTTAGCTTCTTAGACTTTCTAAAATATTTAGCCTCTGCTTTAAAGTAATTGATGGTTCCATTGGCTTGCTGCTGTTGCCATTTAGTTTTATATAGCAAATCTAAAATCCGGAAGTTGTCGTTATCAATTGTGTAATCCTGCTGCTTAGCATCATGCAGGTATTGTAATGAAATTTCGTAAGCTCTATTGCTATCCAGTCGTTTTGTATAATAGCCTCCTACACCAGCACGGGTGTAATCTGATGCCATTAAAGAAGTAAAATCATTAAATGAAATGGTGGCAGCATCTTCCTGATAACGCTTTTTTTCTAAAACAGCAGACAATAAAAATTGGGCATTATTTTTAGTTTGAATTAATTGTAAATTAGTATTAATATTATGTGGTGTAAACTTTTTAAATGTTTTTTGTTGAAAAGAAAGTGATGGTGCAGCAAGGTTATTGTTATCAACTTGTTGGATTTGAATGATTCTATCAAAATAAATGTCAGAAAATAACTTAATGTTAGTGGTTTTGTTTGGCCTGTAATTATTATTTAGCACACCCATACGGCTATTATTGATTAAATCGTTCTTCTGTTGGCTTCCAAAAACAGACTGTCCAAACAGGTTATTCTCCCCTATATGATTTGGCAAAATAGTTCTTGAAAATTCATACTCCTGGTTGGGTGCATAATCCTTTGAGTAGTCTATTTCGCTATATGGGTTAGTACCAATGTTGTTCAAGTTGGCAATAGCCATACTTTTAAGTTTGGCATTAATTAAAAAGGCATTGCCGGTAACATTCACTTTATTTTCAACACCTCCGCCCACTTTTGCTTTACCAAAAGCACTAACCAGATTAGGATTTTTTAAAGTCAGATTCATAACCTGTGCATTACCACCGGCCAAATCTTTAAGTATTGGGTTTTTATTCCACTTTTCAATCATTTCCACCTTATTAATCATGTCTGGTGAAATATTTTGCGATATGGCTTTGTAGTTCTTGCTCATCTCATCGCCTTCAATTAAGATATTACTGATGGGTTTGCCGTTGAATTTAATGGCACCACTTTCATCAATATCGAATCCTGGCATTTTCTTAAGTACATCTTCCAGGTTTTCATCCAATTTATTCTGAAAACTACCCACATTATAAGCTGTGGTGTCGCCACGCTTCTCTATTGGCTTTACTTTTACTATTACATCCTTTAATACGGTTACTTGCTCCATTAAAACAATGTCACCAACCTTTACTTTTTCGTAGCCTACAGTTATTACCGTATCAATTCTTTTATAACCAATCAAACTTATTGCAATCGATACCTGCCATTTTTTAAAACCATCAATGGATGAGCAAAGCCTTATTGTATAAGCACCCATATTATTGCTTACTCCATAAAAATCTTTGCCATCGAAAAAGGCATTTACAATTACTGAACTAAGAGGGGCATTGTTAGAATCTATTACTACGCCAGAAATACTACGGCATGGTTGTGCGCTAATCTGCATACAATAACAACATACTATTAAAAGGATGCAAACAAATTTTAGATTCAAGGCTTCAATATATTTACGGTTAATCAGCCCACATTTCTATGTTGTATAACACGGATTTCAGCCTGCGAATTCTCGTATTCGCTCCTTGTATAAGGTTTGGTTGGCTTTCTTGTACAGCTTCAAGTGTACGTCGAATTCTTTCTGAAACGATAGCAGGATAATTAAAATATTCAGTCAGTGAAGCCTTCCTGCCTACCGGCTGAAAATCTGGAATCTGCTCATTTGTAGGAAATTCTACTGAAACCGCATATATTTTAACTTGATTTCGGTCATCGTATAAATCCAAAATCAGTCCAGGTAAACTTTTAAATTTCCATGGGCCATCCACAATTGGAACTTTTGTGGTAAACCAGGCAGTATATTGCCGCCCTCTAAATTTACTTGTAGCTTTTTGGCAGAAATATTTATCAATGCTTTTGTACTCCTTTAAAATATTCCAATTTATTGTAACCAAGTTTTCAGTTGTTAAGAGATATTCAGTCATCACATGTTGACGCAAATAGATTGAATCTTTAGTTTTATCCCAAAAAATTATATTTCCAATTGAATCTGCAGTAACCTCACCATGAATTTTTAATAACCCAGATTTTTTCTGCTTAAAAATCTCGTCATATTCCTTTGCTAAATCTCCTGTACTTGATTTCTGTCCAAAAAACTTACTAAAATTATAGCTACTAGAATATCTATTTCCAAGTAGAATAGCTTCTTGCCCTATGGTATCAATCAATACTCTTGTTGTGTCATTTTGGAAACAGTGTCTGTAGGTTATTTTATAATTATTCGTCTGGGCGAAAACAAGAATAGGAGTAATTAAAATTAATATAGTAGTTAATAATATCTCAATATATTTCATTAGAATGATTTAAATGTAAAAAAATAGAGGGCGGAATGTGTACCATTTGATATTACTCCTCAATAGTGTTTATAACGTCACCTGGGCAGTAACTACAACTCCAACAATCAAGCCTAATATCTCTCCAAACCTCCCAACCACTAAAGCCCCAAACAAGATAAGGTTCGCCCACATAAAAGGTACAAATTGTACCTTGAAACATATTGGTTTCAACTACTTCGTTTTTCAATTCAGTGTTTTCTAAAGTAGCACTTTTCGACTCGGTCGTTTTAAAACTAACCTTATCATTTTTGGTTGCAGAAGCCTTTGCTTCCGACATTCCAAAACTAGCAAATGCAATTGCTAAACAAAAGATAATTTTTTTCATAATCGTGTGTTTTTAAAGTGTTTAAAAATAAAATTCCGCCCTCTTTACAGTAAAAATCATTTTTTTATTCAATAAATAATGGGCATATTAGGAGCATTAATGGGCGTATTTAAACCACACTATTTGCAGCATATGTTTAACATCAAAACAATGGAATTAATTAAACTACGTGAAGCCAAAGGTTACAACCAAGAAAAAATCGGCGAACTTTTAATAATGGACAGAAGCAATTATGGAAAGATTGAACGTGGAGAAAGAGAACTTACTTTAAGAATGGCGTATCAAATTGCTGAAATCTTAGAAGCCGAAATTGAGTCCTTTGTAAATTTGCCTAATGTTTATAACCATATCATTGATGGTACATTTACAAATACAGGCATTGGTGGTAGTGTTACCATCAATAATAGCTCACCTTTTTCAGATAAAATAATTATTTTACTGGATGAAGCTATAGCATTACTTAAAAAGTCATATAAAAACTGAATTTTTAATAAAATACTGGAATTTAAAACCACCCTTGCCGGCAAAGACATGCAGGATTATATAGCTATGGTGATGCTATGGTTTGCCACCCAAAGCACCGGAGAAGTAAACAATGTATTGCAGGAAAAAGAAGTGAATGACCAACTGGAAAGAATTGTAAAGTTGTTGGATAAAGTGGCTACATCCTAATGCTTAGCACTCATAAATAATTATTTCTTTTTTGCCGCTCCTTTTAAACTCACAATATGAAAGCCAATATTTATAAAAAAGTTAGTGGCCGGCGTATTTTCAACCACTAAGTCTTTACCATCATACTTGTCTGTAAAATCCATTCTGCCATTTATCCGCAACCCGGCATTAGCTGTAAATTTTGTGTTTTTCCCTAATACTTTTTCCCAGCCTAGTTTTGGCCTTATTTCACCTCTTTGAAAAAAAGTGTTATTCAATGCTGCATTATTACTTGCGTAAGCAAATTGCCCGCCTTCTAAATCAAATCCGGTAGTAAAAATTTGTTTTGTGTTTGGGGTATACCGCACTACACCCCTTGCAGGTAACAACATTTCAATTCCCCATTTAGGGCTAAAGTTTTTATTCATTAAAAATGCAGGAATATGAATTACCCTGCCCAGCCTGTAGGCTCTTAAAATACCAACACCTACCATGCTTGAAAATCCTTTTTTCCATCCATATATAACTGCCCCGCCAGCAAAAATATTCTTAGCACCTACTTTTTCAAATGACTTACCGTTTCCATTTATCTCAACACTAGCATTGATTAGAATAAAATTTTTTGCATTGATTGGCTTAAATAAATTAGTGGATGCTGTAAAAGAATGAAAGTCGTTATTATTAAAATCTTTAATAAATGTAGAAGCCGGACTAGTATTGGAAACAGCGTATTTGCTATGCCAATAACCCATATCCAAAGTAAGATAGCACTTAGGTTTGGTGATAATGCTTTTATAATAATTTAACCGGAAGCTTTGAACATTATTTATTGCACTTGGGGTTGAAGTGATGGGGAGGCGATATTTTTCGGAATAATTATTACTAAAACTACTTTGAAGCTCGTATTGAAAGCTAAGTGCTTTTTTAGGAATTGATCCAATTACAAGCGGGTTGCAAAAGGTTTTTTTCACAGCGGCTGGCTTAGTTTGTGCATTCATTAAAATTGGGCTTATCGCAAATAAGCTATAAAAAATCATTTTCATTTTACCATTTTAGTATCGCAATTTACTAGAATATTAACATAAAAAAAACATCTGTTTTTTCGGGGGTGTATTTAAAATTGTCGCAGGCACCAAACGTTCCTACAGAACGAAATTGCCAGCTTTACTATATTCTACTAACCACCAGTCGTCCCTTCGGGACGTTTCTTAGGTAGTAAATTAATGATACATGATTACTTTCGTTCCCTAGGAACGATTTGTTTATTTGATTTTTGGGGACGACAATATTAAATGCACCTTT
Source organism: Chitinophagaceae bacterium (assembly GCA_043760535.1). Lineage (GTDB taxonomy): Bacteria > Bacteroidota > Bacteroidia > Chitinophagales > Chitinophagaceae > JAZKFT01. Next base: position 3,498 of record JAYUOV010000253.1, on the reverse strand, counting down.
TTTCGGCTCGGTTTAAATAAGCAACTTCCACCAATTTTCAGCATTAAAGTCATTAAACCTAAACGAGTAAATTATTTCACCACATCAGCCTCCGAAAATTGTAATCCAATTAATTTCAGAAGTCTGCAGTTGTTTACCAGGCAAAAGTTTAATGATTTTGTAAAGCATTTCTTCTGCAGTATTGGATGGGCAAAACTGCATTTCTGTTCCGGGCTTTAAAAATGCTTTTTTACCTGATTGCGTTTTTTATAGTCGAACATATAACCAAGACTGATGGCATGAAAAGAAAAATCAAAGGCTTTCCTTCCATTTGCTGATCTGTAAAATGCACTGAAAGAAGCGGATTGAATACCGGTATTTATAAACAGCCCGTTCCTTAATACATAACCCAGCGTAAATGCAAAACCAGATCTGAAACGATGGTGGCCTTCTTCATCAAAAACAGACTTCCCATTATTTAGCGAAGATGCAAAACCATATCCTCCGTGCAAGCTGCCGTTCACGAAAAAAGAACCAGCACCAACCGGCAAATATTCTGTAAGGCCCAGCCACAATTCGGGGTATGTAAGTGAATAGGATTCATCTGAAAACAAAGCCCTTGCATTAATTTTTTGAACACCAATTTGTGATTGGAAAGAAAGCCTGCTTGTTATTTCATAATCCAAAATCAAAGCAGCCCGCCAAGCCCCGTTATTCGGCAATACCGCCCCGTCACGCCCAAATTGAAACGAAGAAGATTGCCAACCGGCAGTAACGCCTGTGTACAATTTTTTAGTTTGCGCTTTGGTAATGCCAGCTACAAAGCAGCAGTATAACAGCATGCAAAGCATCCGATTCTTAATTCTCATTGCTACGGCGGGTTTTAATTTCTTTATTGATTTCTATTAATGCCTGCAACAGTTCGTCCAGCCGCTCCGGATTATTGATGTAGGTATCCACAGGCATTTTTGCTATTTCGTAATGGAGTAAGCATCGCCATCTGTTTACCCCCGTATAACATTCAAGCATAATGCCTGCCCGGGTGTAAAAACGATATTCCGTGTAACGTTGCGATTGTTGGTCGGTGGGCATTATTTCATTTTTCACCTTCTGTAGATAACCTATAAATATTTCCAGTTCATCCTCATCAATATATTCCGCATTGCTTGCAGGGGCATCCGTAAAGAGGTTGCGGTTTAGGCGCTGATCAATTCGTACGCCATACATTTTTTTTCCGGTTTTTATTTCTTCCAGTGTGGCCATATACACTGCCATTTCCCGCACTTTGGCCCATTCATCCAGGTGGTATTTTACATTGGTACGGTTGTCGAACAGTTTGCGGTGTATTTTGCTTTCAAACATCGAATCAACCCGAATTACAACAGTATCAATTTGTGCCATTGCTGTAAATGAAATAGCAAACGTAAGTAGTGTAAATAAACATTTCATAGGATATATTTTTCCCAAAATAAACCAACTGATTTTATTTATTTTAATAAAAATGTTAAAAATAGCTGAACATTTTTATTGTCATGCTAGGGCTTTTAAATTCTGCCCAAACAAAGATTCGAACACTTGTTATGAAACCCATATTTGTAAACGAAAAAATGTGCAAATCCATACAATCCATTACATGTATATTTTCCAAAAACCACTTCACCGCCTCCACCCTAAACCAATCTACATCGGCTAATCCCCTATCGTTGGTGTTAGTAATACCCGTTACAACCAAGCTTAGTTTGACACCTACCTATTTGTAGGGTTTGTTGGTAAAATAGCTTTTGGCCAGCATGTCTATCTTGGGTACTTTAAAGGAATAGGCCAAGCTGTGGATTACTTAAGGGTAGCCAAAAGGGGTTTTTGTAAAACCCCTTTTTTAAAAGCTGCGGCGTACGGCAGGTGTAACTAAAACGGGGTAGGATTTTTTACTTTTTTTCCCGATTTGGTGGATTTGTAAATGAAAAAGAAAGCAACTGGTTGCAAAATTTAGAAGTGCCCCTTTGCCTTTACCGAACACGGTGTAACGATGCTTGCCAGTATGTAGAGCAGCAAAAGATCCGTAGGTATGAACAAATTGCCATAGTTAGGGCATTTATCGCCATTAAAAGAGCAATGGCAAACACAACTAACCTGCATAAACAAATGAATGAGTTAAGACTGTAAATGATGGAACGAATTGGCCAAAATGATACACAGCTAAAAGGTATTTATGATGCCCTAAAAACTTATTGGAAAAGAAAACAGGTATAAATGCAGCGAAAAAAGAGTGAAAAGAAAGGGAAATAATTGGTTTTAAAAATAGGTTCCATTATCGTATTGCACTCACTAAAAACGCCACAAACATCAGTTTGTAGCGTTTGTATTTCATGCGGAGAGTAAGAGATTCGTCCCGATAAATCGGGATGATACAGTTACCCATATACACACTTTCTCCCGATGCATCGGGACCCATTCAACCACTCGGAAAAGGGGCAACTATGTAAAAGATTTCCTGTTGGCAATTAATTCAATAATATATTTTCTGCTCTTCATCCTCTTGATGTTCTTTTCTCTCATGAGTGCTTCTGACCGAGAATTAAACATTTCAAAATACACCAACCGCCAAGGTTTTTTAGAGGAGGTGTAGGTACTTTGCCCATCATTGTGTTTGCTTATCCTCCAAACCAAATCATCACATTGACCTACGTAAAAAGAAAAACCCTTCAAACTCTGAAGGATGTAAGTAAAGAATTTTTCTTGATTCATGCGGAGAGTAAGAGATTCGAACTCTTGATACAGTTACCCATATACACACTTTCCAGGCGTGCTCCTTCAACCACTCGGACAACTCTCCTGTTTATTACGGGAGTGCAAAAATAAGGTTTCATACTATTGGGGATGAAATAAATTAAGTGGTACTACTAATTAGATTTGAATGATGCATTCTATTAAAATAAAATTTGTGCATGAAGCGTAAGGGATTGTAGTGGAAATCTTTTTTTGGCCTTAGCAACAATCGCCTAAAGGTGTATTTGTAAAGGCCAAAAAAAATTGGAACAGAAAGCCCGACCCCGGCTGGTTTTCGTCGGGGATACGCCATAAAGCTTTTAAATTTCTTACAATATAATTGCTCATTTACACCCCTAGGTCTCGGTTTCAAACACCTTTTTTACAATGTCTGTAACTGGTCTTTTACTTTCTATAATTGGTTTCGGAACCCCTTTATTTTTCGCAGATATATTGCTTAATTTTTGCCTGCCTTGCCTGCCCCCATAAACATTGGTGGTTTATTTTAGGGGGAATTAGCGAAAGCATTACATTGATGGAGCTACATTTACAAACGTTTTAATTGGATAGCATTACGGTACTCGGCTCAACTATTAGCTACTATTGAACTTTTTAGACTGAAAGTAATAACGGTTTCAGTTCTCGGAGTAATGGGTTTTGAGACTTTGAAAATCAAGTAGTTTCTGTTTAGAGTATAAGGAGTTATAGCGCCAAGCTCCGTACTTTGTACCAAAATGTACCACCCACATGCAA
>JAYUOV010000252.1:0-29436 GCA_043760535.1 Chitinophagaceae bacterium | reverse complement strand
GATCATCAGCACAAGCTCATACCATTTTATGAACTTTAAGCCAACTTTTATTCCACATTTACTAAAAAGTGTTAATATTTGCCTGAATAGTTACAATGGATTTTAATTTTATCATTTTATGTGATGGAATTTACCCCTTTTTTACAAGAGATGTTAGGTGTTACCGACGACTTCAATATTGTAAAAGTTGAGAAAATAAAGACATCTAAAAAGATAATCAGAATCTATTTAAAATATATGTCATCAACTTGTTATGTCAATGGTCAAAGTCATTCTATTTATGATTTTGCCCCTGAATGTGAATGGCAGCATTAAAGCTGGTTCGAGTATAAATATTACATCGTTTGTAGGCTACCTAGATATGTTAATAGTGGTTTATCCAAAGTTGTAACGTTTACACCAACATTTGCCCCTGCCGGGCGTGGTTTTACAGCCTTATTAAAGCAATTGGTGATTGCTTTATTGCCAAAAATGAAGGTACAAAGCACTGTTGCCTCTATTTTAAAAACCACGCCCTACATTGTTCGCAGTATCATGGACGATGCAGTAGAGGAAACTCTTGAAAAAAGAGGTTATGTTACTGGTTTCAAGAATATAAGTGTACCTGAAACGAGCCGCATTGCTTACACTCATTGTGTTCAGGCTGTCTTTTACTTTTAAAACATGCTTCGCAACTTTATTCGTTAGAGTAGTTAGCAAAAAATGCTGTGCTGGTTATAACTAAATTATTTAGATACAAGTTCCAAATATATTTGTGTAACCAAAATGCGAATAGTCATTCTTTATTGCTACGAAAAAACTTGAGTGTGAACTATTAATTAGCTGTGAACTTGCACCAGCCCTTGTACCAGCTTGCAAACTCACCACTTGGGCCAACCGCACCACGGAATGTAACTGGTGTAATGCCAGCGTTACCAGCAAGCTTAGGATCGCTAAAGCTGAAACCATTGATGATTGGGTTAGGCCTGCCCAAAACATTGGGTGAGCCGAATGGTGTGAAATCCGGATTGCTGTAATCGAACGGACGGGTGTAACCTACAGAATCGTTTGTAGCTATTATACGGTTGCCATTAAAAGTGGTATTGTACCAATCGGTTATGGTAGTCATAGTTTGTCCGGTTGGAGCCGAAACACTAACTGTATAAGCAACAGGTATGTTAGAACCTGAAATAATTGTATTCCGAACCCGAAGTGAACTATCTGCAATATTCAAATCTGTAGGGCGCCCTGTAGCTGCATCAATAAGCAAACCACGTGGCCAACCCATTATAACAGAATTAAAAATAGACAAGGCCGAATTTCTTCTTATTTGTGCACCAGCCAAATACAAAGAGTTACCGATGTTATTAGGCGTAGCCCGGGGGCCTATTGCAGTTACATTAGAAAATACTGGTCTTGTTTGGCTCAATATAGTTGGAGATAAAGCACTGCCCTGTGCATTGTTATCGCTTTCAAAAGCTTCTGAACTAGATACGTCGGCAATCAGCGAATCTCTTACAACCAATGCAAACTGAACCGTTCCTGAGTAGCCATTATCTGTATCTAAATCATCATCTTGTGTTTTCCAGGCTACTAAATACTTGCAATTAACAGTACCACCAAACCACTCAAAAGCATCATCTTTTGCAAAAGTTACCTGTACGTATTCGATGGTTGTTCCGCTACCTAAAGCTCCAAGTGTAAGGCTGTTTAATTCTCTATCGGGTATTTGGGCATAGCCTGCATACTCAATTCGCACATAACGTAGTGTGCCAGAATTATCGTTAAGAATGGGTGTGGTACCACCACCACATACACCATCGGCAAAACTGTTATCCACGCCTCCCTCTATTTGCAGTGTACCTAAACCTACTACCGCAGTTGGGTTTTGTGGGTAGGTGGTGGCAGGATCTACTGTGTAAGTTGTATTTACATTAGATCTGCCCAATATTACAACACCGCCCCAATCGCCACTACGTGGGTTAGGTGAGTTAGAGGTAAAAACGATGGGTTCGGTAGCTGTACCATTAGCTATAATCTGAGAACCTCTTGTAATTACAAGACAAGAAACGGCAGCACCAGAAATTTGTCCTTTAATGATTGTTCCTGCTTGTATCGTCATTTTGGCACCACCTGCCACGTACACTGGCCCTTCTAATATGTACGTATTTTCTTTCTTTAGCAGTGTATCTTTTGTAATCCTTCCTTTTAGTGTAATGGTTTGGCCAGTAGTAGTACCGCCGCCACCATTGATGATTACGATTTCTTTTTCACCGTCCGTTTCAATTTTTCTGCAACCAGATAGTGCTGCAATAGCCAGAGCGGAATAAAGAATGATTTTTTTCATGATTGTTATTTCTTGTTGATTAATTGAAATGGTGTAAAACCCGATTGATTAAAAATTATACCCGAATGTTAAGCTGAACGTAGTTCCAAATTGGCGTGTAAAGCGGTAGGTGTCTATCCCTTTATTGAGTTTGGTATTACCGTCAATATTTTGATAGAAGTACAGTTTCTTGTTAAGAATGTCGGAAATGCCAAGGCGTATTTCGCCTTTTTTCTTGATGATTTTTTGAGTAACCTGAAAATCGAGAACCGGCCTTGTACTTTCCCAGATGTCTGGAAAATCTGCTGCGGCACCCGCTGCCGAACCTGTACCTACAAATGCAATGCGTTCGCCAATTTGGTTATACAATACGGTAGCGTTAAAACCAGCTTTTTCAAGATCGAACAGTAAGCCTGCGTTAATCAGGTAATTACTCTGCCCCTGTAAAGGGCGGTCTAGTGCCAGTTTGGAATCTTCAACCTTACTTTTTATATAAGAGAGGTTGGTAAGAAAAGTGAAATTTTTTGTAACCTCATTAAAATCAAGCTTTTTGCGATATTCCAGTTCCACACCATAAGCTGTAGCTTGTTCGGGGTTAGAATAGTTAAATGTGCTGCCACCGCCACCACCAAGGTTAAAAGTTTGCTCTATTGGTTTATCAAAGTATTTATAAAAGACTCCAACATTAAATACCTCACCTGCTTTTGGATACAACTCGTACCGAAGATCCATATTGGTTATTTTGGTGCGTTGTAATCCTGGGCTACCCTGTACGGTTGCATTTAGGTCGAAATCGAAAAACTGGAAAGTAGCCAGCTCACGTAACTCCGGCCTAACTACGGTTTGCGAAGCAGAAAAACGGATATTGGTTTTGGCATTGGCCTTATATGTAGCGTTTAATCCCGGCAGAAAATCGGTTACATCTGTGTTAGAATGGCGTGGATCCCATTGCTTTACACTACCCAACAACTGATTAAAGTTTTCTACCCGAAGGCCCCACACCAAACGAAGTTTAGGAGTAAACTGGTTATCGAACTGAATAAAACCGGCATTTAAAATATTATTGGCCAGGTAGCGGTAAATATTGCCACCAATAGCATCGAAGGACAATTGAGTGCTTGATGGAGATCCATCACCAAAGTTGCCGGGTGCAAAAATTTGTGATGGGGCTAAGGTTCTTAATTGTGCATTATCTCTTGGCAGGTACACACTAAATGGTTTAGAATCGAACAGCCTGTCTCTTACTTGGAATAAATAACCACCTTTCACCGTTTGCTTTTGGTTAAATAGGGTAAATGATTTGGTAAGATCTCCACCTACAGTATATACATAATCGTTTAAAAACTGGTAGAACCTGTTGCCACTTTGCTGAGAGAGGGTGTTGGTTATTTGTGCAGTAAAAGGGTTGTTAGCTGTGCTGTTGTCTTTTAAATACAACAGGCGGCGCTGATCGGGTATATAAGCATCAAGTACATTAAAAGATCCATACCATTTAAACTTCATTTGTGCCGTAGGCAAATTGTGCTCACCAGACAATTGGTTGTTCCAAAAAAGGTTTTGCTTCAAAGCCAGTTCTGTACCACGAAGACTATCGAACGGTGAGCGGCCATTGTTCAAAAGACCATTTCTAAGCGTTGTGTAATCGCTGGTGTTTATATTAAAAATGGTTTTGTAAGATATTTTGTTATTGCTGTTAAACTGATAAGTAATGGTACCTAATGCACCAGCTAACACATCCTGTGCGTATTTATCATCGTTATACAAAAAGTCTGGGGTTACCACGTTGCCACTGGAAAAACTGTAACCATTATTCGTCAATTGGGTGTACCTGTTTGTTTTATTATAAGTAATACCAAGTATTACGCCCAACTGCCTGTTGCCCTTGAATTTTTTTACAAAACCACCATTTGCCTGTAAAGATGAATTGATGGGTGAAGCGCCAGTTTCTGCACTCCAAACATTTTGCATTTGCTTACCTATTTCATTTTTTTCTGAAGGAGATAATATCTGGAATTGGTTTTTGGTAGTGTATGAAGCTGGTAAATTTCTTGTGCCATCATCTATCCCTAACCAATCTGTTTTGCCACCTCTGTAGGTATAAAAATCGTTAGCTACCGTTTGGGTATTAAAGCCCGTGCCTATTTGTATAGAAAAGAAATTTTTGGTTGGGATATCTCGGGTATTTACCTGTACCAATCCACCCGCCCATTCGCCGGGAAGCTCTGGAACAAATGCTTTATTGATAATCATGTTATCAATCATGTTAGAAGGAATAAGATCGAAGGAGAATGTTTTACGATCGGCTTCTGTACTCGGCAGCAATATACCATTGAGCATTGCCTGGTTGTAACGATCGGCCAAACCACGTACAATCAAATATTTTCCTTCCTGTACGCTAGCTCCTGGTACACGCTTTAGCACATCGCCGCTATTTCTATCCGGCGAACGCTTAATAGATTCGGCGGAAACAACAGATGCTACAGTATTAGTATTTTTTTGAAATTGGATAATTGCATTTACCGTTTCGTTACGGGCACTGCGGGCAGCTGCTTTTACCACAACGTTGTTATCGGTTTTGGTTGGCAGGTCTAAAAGTATATCCAGATTAAAATCCTCGTTAAGCTTTAGTTCTACATCTATTGTTTTGGTTTCGTAACCTACATAAGAAAAAATTACCTGCAATTTTTTAATGGCATCAAGGGTAATAGTATAGGTACCATCTACACCAGATTGTGTACCACCCACTGCGTCTTTTACTTTGATTGAAACGCCGGAAAGTGCTTCGTTTTTGTTGTTAGAAACCTTACCACTGATTTTTCCCTTTTGGGCTATGGCAAAAAGGGATAAAGAAAGTAGGATTGTAACTGTGAGAAATCTTCGTAACATTTGTAGCTGCTTCATTTGGCCGCAAAAGAACTACTGTAATGTTATTAACCTGTTACCACAATGTTAAGAAATTGTAACCTTGCATCTAAAACTGTTGAAATATGCTCGGTGAAGAATTGAAAAAACATTGATTCTGGAATCATGTGCTGGCTATTTTACTTAAAAAGAGCAAGATGCCAGGAAGCTACCAGTAATGTATAAAATGTGGTAGCACTGTAGATGAAATGCCAGTTACACCAGCATAAGTAAAGTCTGAAATGATTCTCTAAAATATTCAACCGCTTGTGTCAGGTCAAATCGATTTTAGGCTCTTTGAAAATATTGAGAGGTAAGTATTTTTCACCGTGACCATTTGAAACCAGACATTATTGCTTTTGTTATAACATGCTATGAACTATGTAAAATTTGTATTTGCACAAGTCATAACTTTTTTGCCAGAGCCTTTGTTTAAGATTTATAAAAAACTGATGAGTATATATAAATAATATTTTTTTCTTGTAGTAGCCAAATGATGTACAAGATGTTTAGTTAAGGGTATCTCTAAAGCCTTCCTTTTCCCTCTTTTTGTAGAACATCCCGATTATTTCAGTAGAGGGGAATTAAAGGGGAGGCCAACAAAGAAAACAGGGCTTTTAGAGATGCCTCCAATTTAGTAGAAGGTTAAACTTGAGAGATTTGTTAGTTACCCTTCAATTACATTCATCAAAAAGGGATTAATTGTGTGTTTGAAAAACGTTACCTAGAAAACTTGTAAAATCCTATTTAAATACATATATTTAATATTTATTAAATCGTTTACGTAAAAATGACTAGGGATTACTGACGGGGTGAAAAGTTCAATATTAAAACCTTTTTTTCTGGCGAAGTCTCTATCTCTATCTTTCAATATAGTCGTTAAGATTTTGCGCTGTATGCCATGCAGAAGCAACATGTCTATTATTTCAAAAACTATCCTAATTTTCAATTACTTTAGTATGCTCTTAACGATTTAATTCAATATGAAAACCTTCATAATTCTACTATTTCTTTTGTCACAGGCTTTCATTTTAAGGAGTCAGGAACCAGGAGTTAAATATATCGGGATTGAAAAGGGTTTATCCAACAATGCTGTTACTGCAATTTTTCAGGATCATAAGGGTTTTATGTGGTTTGGAACCTACGATGGATTGAACCGCTATGATGGATATGATTGTACCATATTCCGTAATATGGCCGATGATAGTAATTCCATTTATTCAAACAGCATTAACGCCATAAGCGAAGATGCTGGCCACAACATTTGGATTGGGGGTCAAAAAGAAATCAATATTTATAACCCAACTACTCATCGCTTTACTATCCCTACATACAGTTTCGCCAATAATGCTTTAAAGCAAAAACTGGCAGATAATGTAGTTAAACTGCAACGCATCAACAACAATACGATGCTGGCCGGCACGCAGCATAATGGCTTATTTTATTTTGACAATTCAACCATCAGCGGAATACAGGTACCATTGATGGTGGAGAACAGAAATTCAGTTAATTATTATGTAACGGATATCAAACACGATACACGCAAAAACATTACCTATGTGCTGGTACAAAACGAAGGGCTGTTTACTTACGACGCCCAGAAGCATGAATTGCATTTACAAAACAGCCTGCCTCGGCAGGCTAACTGCTTAATCATCTGCCGCAACGGCAGTATATGGATAGGAGACAATACTGGCTTATACCAATACGATAACAAAACCAATACGCTTTCTCCGGGTGTAATTGCCAATATAATATCGGTGGTGGATATTTGCGAAGATAAAAAAGGTACCCTTTGGATTGCATCGGATGGCGCAGGTATCTGGCTTTTAACAGCAGGCCAAAGTAAAGCAGTGCCATTGAATGCGGTTATTGATGAAAAAAACCCGCTGATAAACAGCAACTCGGTATATGCAATATATGAAGACCAACAGGAAAGAAAATGGATAGGCACATTGCGTGGCGGGGTGAATGTGATAGAGCCACAGATAAACACGTTTAAAGCAGTGGTTTATCATGCTTCGGATAATATGGAAGCAATAGATAATTTCATCCTCTCTTTTTGCGAAGATAATAATCACAATGTTTGGATAGGTACTGATGGAGCCGGGCTCCGCTATTGGAACCGTGCTAAAAGCACTTTTACCAATTTTAGCCATGACAGCAGCAAAAGCAAAACTATCAGCAGCAATTTTGTTACAGGTATTATAAAAGATGGCACCAAAGGCCTTTGGATATCAACCTGGTTTGGAGGCATCAACCGGTATGACTTTCGCACTGGTACATTCAGGCAATACCAATGCTTTAATCCTACAGGTAATACTGTCAATAACAATGTATGGACATTATTAGAAGATACTCGAAAAAGGCTTTGGGCATCTGCCGTAAGAAATGGTGGTTTGTATTTGTTCGATACTAAATTAAACAGCTTTACTATTTATGACAGTAAGCTTACCGATTTGCAATGCCTTGCAGAAGATGCGGCAGGAAATGTTTGGGGTGGCGACTATAGTTCCCTGATAAGAATAGATACAATTGCAAAAAAACATATAGTTTATAATATCGGTTTCACAGTTCGAAGTATATATGAAGACAAAAAGAAAAATTTTTGGGTAGGCACACAAGAAGGGGGTTTATTTCTTTTTAACCGGAAGGATGGCACATTTAAAAGGTTTACAACTGGTGATGGGTTACCACAAAATACCATTCTTCGGATACTGGAAAGCAGCAATGGCAATCTTTGGCTAAGCACTTATAATGGGTTGTCGAGGTTTGATGTGGCGAAAAAAACATTTAAAAATTTTTCGAAATCGGATGGCTTGCAAAGTGACCAGTTTAGTTTTAATGGAGCTTTGGCTCTTTCCACCGGCGAATTATTGTTTGGCGGTATTAAAGGGTTCAATGTTTTTAATCCCCAAAATATTCTTGAAAAAGAAATAGCCCCACAACTTTTTCTTGCTGATTTTAGCATCAACAATAAGCCGGCGCAAAACAATCTTTCGTATTTAAAAGAACCAGGTGAAAATGGCATATTACAAGTTGTAGTGCCTTTTGACGATGCTAATATATCACTAAATTTTTTGGGGTTAGATTATGCCGATGCCTCAAACCTGAATTACGCATATTATCTGCAAGGGTGGGATAAAGACTGGAATTATATTAAAAATACCCGTACTGCCAATTTTTCAAGATTAAGGGAAGGCGACTATATTTTTAAAGTAAAAGTAAGTCATGGAAATGGTAAGTGGGGCGATGCTGTAGAACTGTTGTATATAACCATACTGCCACCCTGGTATCGAACCTGGTGGGCCTATAGCCTATATATATTACTGATTGCTGCAGTCACATACCTATACATGCTATACAAAAACAAGCAAACGAAATTGAAGTATGAAGTACAACTGGCACACCTGGAAACCCAAAAAGAAAAAGAAATAAATGAAAAAAAGATTGCTTTTTTTACAAATGTATCGCATGAATTCAGGGCACCGCTATCACTTATCATAAACCCCATAAAGGATTTACTTAAAAAACCAGAGGGTAGTTCAGAAAATTCTGAGTTAAAGGTTATTTACCGCAATGCACAAAGACTTTTAAGGTTGGTAGATCAGCTGCTGCTATTTAAAAAAGCAGATTCGGAAGATACTGTAAACCTCTTGAAATTAAACCTCGTTCATTTGGCTAAAAATGTATTTGCATGTTTTTCAGAGCAGGCACGCTCAAAAAAAATACAGTACCTGTTTGATTGCGATGTGCCCGACATCTTTCTTAATGCAGACAGGGAGAAACTTGAAATTGCTTTATTCAATTTGCTTTCAAATGCTTTTAAATATACACCTGATGGAGGAGCAGTTACCTTTTCAATGTCAGAAGAAGATAACAGTGTTAAGATAATCATCAGCGATACTGGAAGCGGTATCCCGGCAGAAGAAGGGGAAAAATTATTTAACCGCTTTTACCAAGTGAAGAACACAGAAGGTAAATCAGGTTTTGGCATTGGTTTGTTCCTCGTCAAAAAATTTATCGAAGTGCATAATGGATCAGTTTCTTATCAGAGTGTGTTGGGTAAAGGCACATCGTTCATAGTGCAGTTGAATAATAACGGCCCCTCATCTCACAAAACCAACTCTGTTGACGAAAGTATCGCAGAAAAAAATATTATGACAGAGCCGAACAAACCAGATAAGATTGTAAACAGACTTGCCATCACAGAAAATATTCCGGTAACGGCAGCAGCCGGATCAATTGCAGAACCCTCTTCTTCTATATTAAATGAATTAAATGAAGAGATACTGGTGGAAGATATTTCTTCAGCACAACACATAATCACAGTACAGGATGAAATAGTAACTGACAAGCCAACCTTGTTGATTATTGATGACGACCTTGAGATTTTGAGTTATTTGTCAGGCATATTTTCTACTGAATATAAATTATACAAAGCAGTGTCGGCAGAAGATGGCCTTTTGATAGCACATGACCAACTACCGGATCTCATCATCAGCGATATTGTAATGAAAGGTTTAAATGGATTAGAGTTTTGTAAAATTTTAAAAGATGATGAAACGGTTAGCCATATTCCGCTTATATTATTAACAGGTACTTCATCAGAGGAAACACAACTTAAAAGTATGGAGCTTGGGGCAGATGATTACATTAAAAAACCCTTTGACAAAGACTTGCTGATAGCGAGGGTAAAATCTCTTTTAAAACGACGCAATATTTTACAGAACTATTTCTTTAATGAAGTAACCCTGGGTACGGCAAAATTTAAAGTATCTACAGAATACAAGGAATTTTTGAATAACTGCATAAAGATTATAGAAGACCATCTTGAAGATGACCAGTTTTCAATTAAAGTGCTGGCTAGCGAAATTGGAATGAGCCATTCCAATTTGTACCGCAAGATAAAATCGGTATCTGGCCAAACCATAACTGGCTTTGTAAGGTTTATCCGGCTAAAAAAGGCAGCGGAAATACTTATCCATACCGATAAAAATGTTAATGAAACGGCTAACCTGGTAGGATTTAGCGATGTTAAATATTTCAGGGTAAATTTTACAAAACAATTTGGGGTAACCCCATCAGACTATTTAAAGAAATTCAGAAAATCTTTAATTAACAGGCGCTCAGCTAACGAACATTGAAAAATTAACAACTATTTTAATGGTATTAATAGGTAAGTTTATTAGTGGGGATTTTTTAAAAATTTCCTTTCCCCCTCCCTTGTAGGATATTTAAGGGGGGGGGGCAAAATGAAAACAGGGTTTTTAGAGATGCCCTTAATATTAATCAGGGTTTTTGATCTTGAAGCAAATCCAAAATTGGTTGTTTTAAACACTGTACTTCATTCTGCTCTGTCTTAATCAATTCGAATATTACTATTTCATTTTTCTCCTTCATAAGCCATTCAGCAGGTATATAGATTGTTTGTTGCGGTCCTTTTTGCCAGTACCGGCCAAGGTTATGGCCATTAATCCAAACTACTCCCTTTCCCCAGTTACGCATGTCGAGATATGTGTCGCCAACTACATCGAGGTTAAAGCTGGCTTTCTTTATAACTGGTACATTCTTGCGTGGCGAATTATTAAAAGTAATTTTATCAATATTAGTTAAAGGAAACGAAAACATTTTCCAACCTTTTAATTGAATGCCATTGAGTGAAACAAACTCAGTGATTCCTTTATTATTGTTTAATAAATTGGGTCCAAAATTGATACGTCCTCCATTTTCGATAAGTATGTCAATAGTGTTTTCACCTGGCTTTATGTTAATATAAAGACTGTCTTGCTTTATCATCCTGTCGAGAACACCAACCTTATTCCCGTTTACGTAAACAATGCCATAATCTCTTAATTCTTTTATTTTTAAGATGCCAGGCTTTGCATATTTTACTTTGGTACGATACAAAACATACCCATAAGCCTGGTTAAGTTTTTCGAATGTAAGTGGCCTCGGCGAAGTAACAGGCTTTGGTAAAATAGAAAACACATCAGCCGACGACTGGAATTTCAGCATTGGTATTGCAATTGTTTTTTTAGCTACAGGAACAGGTGGCAATATTTGCGCTGAGTGTTTTTGAATAACGGATCGGAACTGCATGAATTTATCGGTTGCATTGCCAGCTTCATCCAGTGGGGCATCGTAATCGTAGCTGCTAATTTGTGGCTGAAAATAGGAGCTGTCGTAACAATTGGCACCATTCATAAAGCCACGGGTAGTGCCGCCATGAAACATATACATGTTGATAGAAATGCCGGCACCAAGCATTGCATCTAGTTCTTTTATATATTTTTCAGCAGGAACGGTGTGGTGTTTTTCGCCCCACCAGTCAAACCAGGCAGGGTACCATTCTGCCACCAGAAACGGGCCTTTGCCGTCGTTGTTTTTTCTTACTATCGCCTTTAGTTTTACCGGATCGGTTACGCCATTTACTGCGGTCATTAATCCGGGTAGTTTTCCATTGGCTACGTCTTTTGCTGGATCGCATGTGTACAGCACTGTATTAAAGCCTGCATCCAAAAACATTTTCCGGTTTATTTCAAGGTATGTTTTATCACTACCATAAGAACCATATTCGTTCTCTACCTGCGTCATTATAATGTTACCGCCATTCGTAATTAAATAGGGAGACAACTGCTTTCCTACTTCATAAATATACTTTTTATATTCGGCTAAGTACTGCGGCTCTTTACTTCTTACTATAAGCCCTTTTTCGTTTTGCAACCAATAAGGATAGCCTCCAAACTCCCACTCGGCACACACATAAGGCGATGGCCTTACTATTATCCAAAGCCCTTCTTCCTTTGCAATTTTTATAAAAGTTGCAATATCGTTATTGCCCGAAAAATCAAAACGGCCCATTTCTGGTTCGTGCAGGTTCCAAAAAACATAGGTGCCAATTGTATTTATGCCCATTGCCTTCGCCATTTGCATCCGTTGGCGCCAGGCCTCTCTTGGCACACGTGGGTAATGTATCTCTCCTGAAATTATCTGGAAGGGTTTACCATCCAGCAAAAAAACACTATCACCTAAAGCGAAAGTATGATTGGCCTGTTGGGCAAATATGCTAAACGGCAATACAACCAAAAATATTAAAAGGTACTTCTTCATCATTTTTTTATTTATCATTTTCAATGGTGATTTCTTTTTTTCCAGACACTATTCCAATGCCAGCTAAAATTTCAGTGATACTATCTGAAGTTCTGCCTTAGTTATTGTATCACTCTACAACAATGGTAACAACACTCCTTGCAGGAATAATCAACTCGTTAAAAGCTGGATTATTCTTTGCCAGATTATTGGAAGCATCCGTTGTATATGTACTTATTTTTTTGTTCAGCAGTTTACTATAAGTGTCTGGGGTCAATAATTTTTCTTGTGCTGCCTCATTTACAATAACCAGTATCAGCGTTCCTTTGTGGGCATCTTTATATCCAGATACAAGTAAGTCTTTTGAGTTGATGGCCACTTCAATTCTTTTCATTCCGGGGCGTACAAAGCGGGTATAATTACCCATGGCCCATAGCATTTTACTATCAGAAAAATTACCGTCTGTTTCGTTTTTATCAATATAGATTAAACCATCTTTATAATCGTAGGCCGAAATGGCTGTCCACCATTGCCAGGCTTCGGCATCCCCGCCAACAAGATCTTCATACATTACTTTTGCTATATAAAGCCCTGCCTTGATACCGGTGTCTTTTTTATTGCCATCTATTTCGCCGGCATTGTCGCCTAAAATGCAGTATTCCGATTGCCAATATCCGAGTCCTTTTATTTTTGCGATGCTATCTTTTACCTGCTTTCTTACCTGCATGGCTTTAGCAAATGGCGAGGTAGTAAAGTAACTGTGAGCGGCAATTACAGAACTAACATTGGATAAGTTTCCGATAAAATAAGGAGATGATTTACTGAAGAAATCCAGTACTTGTTCGTCCTTATTTTTTTTATCATTGGCAGATAATAAATACTTAAGGTCGCCAGACTCGGTTACCAATAATTTTGTGCCGAGGTTGTTTTGCTGAAAACTTTTGCTGAATGTTTTTACCAGTAAGCTTATTTGTTCATTGGTGTATGGGCAACCTTCCTGTCCGCCATCGCTCCAATCCCACTGAGGTTCATTGACCGGGCTTATTAAACCAAAGGTAATGCCAGTATATCTTTTAATTTCCAGGATGGCTTTTACTGTATAATCTGCAAAAGCTTTGTAATTGCTGGGAGCTATATTGTTGTCGCCCTTATTAGCAAATGCTTTTCCGTTTTTTGTAAGCTGCACCGGTGGGCTGTTGAAAAAACCAAGAAATTGTTGCACGCCTCTTTTTTGAGCTGCTGATAAAAACCAGTTTTGTGCCTGTACTTTTTTATTTCCATTTGCAGATGTATCAATGGTAATAGATGCCCGACGCCATTCATCTTTTATACCACTTTGGTTGCCTTGCTCTGCACTGCCTGCGCCAAGGTTGTACCGCCATAAACTTAAGCCAATTCCTTTGGGGTAGCCGTTTGGGAATGTATCCATGCTAAAAAGCCAGTCTGCCATTGCATTCTTTTTTTCGACGGGCCAGTTTCCCACAAACTGGCAACTCCATGCATCAGAAGCCCCAAAATTGCTAATGGTTTGGTGTGTTATGTTTTTATCAACACGTAATACAATTTTTTGCTGTGCTGTTGCCGTAAAAATAATTGCAGAAGCAACAAACAAAAATTTGAAGCGAAGTGATTGTAACAATGTTAAATGCTTTTTTATGCGTTATTTTATAGATGTTGTTGTAATAAGATAAAAAGGCTCTATTGCAAAATATATAGTTTAAGGAATTTCCAAATATTGATTGCTCCAATGTGAGTGATGGTGTACTAGTAAATAAAACCGCGGTTTTACACGAACGCAAAACTACGATTTATTACCAAAACTAACGACTGCTGCTTTTTTATCTTTGCACTTATATTGTCATTTACTATTTGCTGTACGCTTATATTTAAATTTTTATTACTATTTTAAAAGTAATTTTATTTAATTATTACGGTATTGCTATTTGCCATTGCTGATTGTTGCCATTGTTCCAATGCCATTGAATAATATTACCGCCATTCCATGTTGCGCCGCCATTAACATCCAACGACTGGTTGCTGTTGCGGTTAATTATTTTATAATAGCCAAATCCAATATCAGTAATTTGCCATTGCTGGTTATTGCCTCCTGAATAATCCCATTGAATGATACCCGTGCCTGCATTAGTACTTCCGCCATTAACGTCAAGAGCTTTATTACTATTTCTGTTATTGATTGCAAAGTGTCCGTTGCTTGATGTGGATGTAAAACCCCATTGCTGATTGTTGCCGCCCGAATAGTCCCATTGGATAATGTTGCCGCCATTTGAAGTGCTGCCACCATTTACATCCACTCCTTTTCCACTGTTTCTGTTTATGATCTTATAAAAACTACCGGGTGTAAATGCTGCAAAAAACGGATCAACTGTTCCACTACCCCAAGCATACTTCAACCTGCTTAAGCCAGATGTATTGTTAACTGTAATACTACTGCCATTATAACTAAACATACTATAGCCATCACCGGTGCGAAGCCCAGGCCAGTACATGCTTCCGATACCAAGATCACGAAGCTGTGTGGTAATTCCTTGCAGGTATGTTACCTCGTTATCAGAAACGGGCCGGGCTGTATAGTTTTTTCCATTGGTCATAGATACACCAAACTCTGTCATGATGGTACGCTTTGGATAGGCCAGATTTTTTATAGGATTCTCCCAATCTGCAGTTGTTTTATATCCGCCATTGAACCAGCTGTAGTAATGAAAAGATAAAAGACAACCATTGAAACGACTATCAGAACCAATTGCATTTACTTCGGTGGAATACCCGCCCCCACCTAGCAATATCCGGCTTTTTGGCACCGTAGGGTAGTTGCTTAACCAATTTACGTATAATACCTTTAGCTCATCTATACTATAGCCAAAAGGCTCATTAAACACTTCAAAATATACATTATTATTGTTTATGTATTTTGCTACTACCCTATCCCACATTAATTTAAACGCTGTTGTATTATCCACCTTACCATCTTTAGAGGTAGGCCCCTCCCAGTATGCAAGTATTACCTTTATGCCCTTTGAATTGGCTTTGCTAATAATAGATGAATATCTGGGCCACCAGTTTTGCAAAACTGTAGATGGGTTTACAGGCAGGCGTACCGTGTTGGCCCCTTGAGACTGAAATCCCAGTAAAATAGTTTCTGCTTTGGCTAATATTTCATCACTGTTGTCTGTTACCGAAAGGCCTGATGGGATCAGCCAGTTGTCAGAAAAGTTGTCATTCTTGTCTGCCCAGTTTACTCCTTTAAAATTTTGAGTAGAAGAGGTAATGGTATCAAATGATACCATTGGCGTATCGGGCACATCAACATATTCGTTGCTAACAGTTTCTTTTTTACAAGCAAAAAGCGTACAACTTAAAGCAATAAAGGAAAGTATTCTTTTCATATTGTTATATTTAATTAATTATTTATAAGTAGTTAGAGATTACTATTAAGCATTGATTTAATACCCTGTATTTTGTTGTATTTTATTTCCTGAAGATTGAATTTCGGCTCGTGGAATTGGCAACCAATAATGCTGAGACTGAAATGCACGGCCATCAAGAGCTACTTTAGTTGCATACTGTAAAGTACCACTACCGTTTTTTGTAATATTTATGCCATTGGCTGGTTTATTCTCGGTTACATCTGCAATTTTCCATCTTCTTACATCATAAAATCTATGCTCTTCAAAAGCCAGTTCTACCCTTCTTTCATTACGTATAGCAGATCGCATCTCCATCTGAGAAAGGCCAGCTGCCAGTGCAG
The DNA here is from genome assembly GCA_043760535.1 of Chitinophagaceae bacterium. GTDB lineage: Bacteria > Bacteroidota > Bacteroidia > Chitinophagales > Chitinophagaceae > JAZKFT01. The sequence continues at coordinate 13,372 of JAYUOV010000252.1, read as the reverse complement.
CCATATTAACGCTACTTCTTGATCGGATTAAATTAATGGCAGTTCTTGCAGACAATGCAGCACCAGACGGAACAACATCAGCACCAAATGCTTCATTGGCTGCTTCTGCAAAATTGAGTAATACTTCGGCATACCGGAAGTAATACCAGGGTTGAAAACCTGCATTGCCCCATGGGCTTTGAAGTGGATAGGCATCATTCATATACTTCTTAAGATAGTATCCTGTTTTGGAAGTATTCCAGTTATCCGGGCCATCTTTACTGTCTTTACCACCCGGTGTAAACGTTTCTATTGTGCTCCCCCTATATGAAGCACCATTGAAAAGAATGGTTGCATAAAAACGATTGTCTCTATTTGCATAAGGATTGTTGGGATTATAACCAGAACTGGCATCAGTAATAGGTTTTCCATTATTCATTAGATAGTCGTCCACCAAGTTCTGTAGCGGTAGGTTTCCACCCCAGCCGCCATAGCTGTTAGGCCCATTTGCTATTTCCAAATGTGTATGGTTTGCATTTCTGGTATAATATCTGGCCAAAATAGTTTCGGGGTTATCAGCATTTTGGAAAAGGTTGCCATAACCCCCCTGATAAAGGCTGTATTTATTAAGGCTGATAACGGCTTGGGCTGCATTAACAGCATCTGCCCAGGAGCCCGCATTGTATAATGGACTGGCTGCATATAATGCCATTCTTGATTTTAGGGCCAGCGCAGCACCTTTGGTAGCACGTCCGGTTTTCCAACTATCACTGTTTGTAAGTGGCAGTACCGCTGCTGCTGCATCAAGTTCTGCCATAGCGTAAACCATGCAATCTTTGATACTGCTGCGTGTAAACAAAGAGGGGTCCTGTAAGTTATCGCTTAGGTTATATACTTTGTTCCCCATTAAAATCACCCCACCGTAATTACGAATCAAATCCTGATAACGAAAAGCACGGATGAACCGAATTTCACCCATTAGCAAAGCCTTATGGCTTTCACTCATTGGTACAGCTGCCAAATTATTTAATGCAAAATTGCACTCACGGATACTACGGTAACTTCTACCCCATAATACACCTGCGTTTCCCAGGTTTTCTGGTGCTAGTAAGCCACGCTGAATAAGCCAGGTAGCATCGTCATTGTTATAAATAGATTCATCAGTTAGTGAACTCCACATGGCATATTCAAAGCCACGTCCAAAACCGGGGTTAGTACCGTCTCCTTCTTTATCCTGTAGCCTCGCCCCAATATATCGGGCTATCACAAAGTTTTCAAATAAGGTAGAGTCATTTAGCAAGGCCGTTTCAGACACACGGTCTGTTGGCGCAATATCCAGAAAGTTTTTCTTACAGGAAACAGTGAGTAAAAATACTGCAAGTGCCAAAATAGTTAAATAATTATATTTTATCATTTTATAAATTTTTATGAATTAAAAACGTACGTTAACCCCCATGTTAATGATTCTTTGTTGCGGATAAAACTGGCCACTACCGCTATTTCCTTCCGGATCGTAGTCTTGAACCTTTGTAACCGTAAACACGTTAAATGCGTTTACATAAACTCTGGCATTTTGTAGTTTCATTTTCGACATCCATTTGTCTGACAAGTTATAACCCAACTCAATATTTTTTAATCTGAAGAATGAAGCATCGTTCAGCCAAAATGTACTGTTATACTGGCCACCATTTACGGACGCCGAACTTCTTGTATCTACACGTGGGTAAGTGCCTTTTGGATTTGCAGGGCTCCACCTATTATCTGCCCAACTGCTGTAAAAATTACCAACGGTTCCGCTTTCTGGTAACACGTACTGGCTTACCTGCGCCTGCCCTGCAAAAACAATAGCGAAATCTATTTTATTTTTGTAAGAGCCATTTAATAAAAGCCCATAGGTAATTTGTGGAATATTGCCATACTTGGAGCGAACCTGATCGTCGGCTGTTATTCTTCCATCATTATTATAGTCTTTATACATAATATCGCCTTGCTGCGCACCGACTAAATGTGGGTTTTTTGCTATTTGTGCATCATCATAAAATAATCCTGTTGCTGTGTAAAGCAGGTAAGTATTTAAAGGATGACCAGTTTGGCTTTGGTAAGACAAGACACCGGACGCTTCATCTATAAAGATTACTTTGTTTTTTGCATAAGTAAAGTTGCCCGATATACCATAAGTAAATGTTTGTTTCCTTTTTGTATATCCCAAAGTGGCCTCTATACCGCTACTGTTTACTTTACCAATATTTTCCGAAGGCACTAGCGGATCTGATCCGTAAGCATTTACAATGCCCGATACATTGGGTATTGAAGCATTTCTTACTGCCAAAATGTTAGACCGTTTTTGCTGAAAGTAAATTAATTCAATATTAAAATTCTTTAGGAAAGTGGCTTCCAGGCCTATATCCAGTTTTCTGGCTGTTTCCCAGTTAATTTTTCTATTGGCAAGTTTTGTAAGGTCTATACCAGGAACTATTGAACCACCCAATACCTGCTGGTTGTTAAAAGAGTAATTATTCAGGTATTGAAACAATCCAACATTATCATTGCCCAAAACACCATACGAAGCTCTTAATTTGAGGTTTTCAATAGCTTTTACTTGAAAAAAGGATTCTTTTGAAATGCGCCAGCCTGCTGATAAAGACGGGAAATATCCAAAACGGTTTTCAGTTGGAAATGTAGAAGAACCATCTATACGCATTTGGGCATCTACCAGGTATTTTTCACCATAGTTATAACTAGCCTTACCAATAAAACTTTTACGGGTAAAATGATAGCTGCTACCATAATTATTTTGATCTGTTGCGGCTGCGCCGCCTTGAGATAGTTCTGGCGTTTGGTTGGTAGAAAAGTTTTGCCTGAATGCGCCAAAGGTTTCACTTTTTATTTCACTTTGCTCGTACCCCGCAAATGCAACAATGTTATGGTTTCCAAAAGCTTTTTGATAGTTTAACTTAATATTAGATGTAACCTGTGATTGGTTATACTGGCCTTCGCTCAATGTGGCACGATTATTTGCTCCACCTACAATACTTGAATTGTAGGTATTGGATGTTCTATTATACGAGTACAACTGGTATGGAGTGGAAAAAACTTTGCTAAAATTCCATGATTTATCAATGGCTATAAAACCATCAATTGATAAACCTGGCAGGGCCGAAATATCATAACTACCTTTTAAAATACCATTGAACACCTGCGTTGGATTTTTATTTAACCCGCCAATATCGGTACCCATTACCGCAGGGTTAGCACCTTCTATACCTCTTGAGGGTAAACCATTTGGATAAAAAGCGGGCAACGTAGGATAGGCTCTATAAATGGAACGGAAAACATTTCCGGCGCTTGATACAGGAAACTGCCTGTTTTCTTCCCGGCCAGAAAGATAAATGCCTATCTTAAAGTCTTTTGTAATGTTTGCATCAATGTTAGAACGGAAGCTGTATTGCTTAAAGTTAGCAGCACTGTTTTTATATAACCCATCCTGATATATGGAGCCAAGCGACACAAAATATTTTACATTTTCAGAACCCCCACTTACAGAAATGTTGGCCTGGTTTTGAACTGCTGTATTTCTTAATGTAGCTTCTTGCCAATTGGTATTGGGATAATTGAGCGGATCGCTCCCATTTTCAAACTTTTGAATTTCCGCTGCACTATATTGCTGGTTTAAGCCACCTGCCTTGTTATTATAATAGGCAATCTCATTGGTAATCTGAGCATACGTAGCTGCGTCAGCCATTTTTGGTAAACGAGTTGGGGAAGAAAATCCCTGATTGAAGCTGAATGAAATGACTGGTTTACCTACTTTACCACGCTTACTTGTAATTAGTATAACACCATTTGCCGCACGGCTTCCATAAATGGCAGCTGAGGCATCTTTCAAAATGGAAATACTTTCAATATCATTTGGATTCAGCCGCTCCAATCCACCTATTTGACCCGGAACTCCATCTACAACAATTAAGACATCGTTGTTGCCGGTAGTAGCTAAACCACGGATGTAAATACTTGACCCATCGTAACCCGGTTCGCCACCTCTGTTGTTTAAAATAATACCAGATGTCCTACCGGCCAGTGAGTTTGATAAGTTCGCTTGCGGGCTTTTGGCAATATCTGTTCCTTTTAATACCGAAATAGACCCAGTTAGGGTTGCTTTTTTTTGCGAGCCATAGCCTGTGACCACTACATCATTCAATTGGCTTACCTTATTAGTTAATGTTATGTTGATTGTAGTTTGGTTGCCCACTTTAACTTCCTGTTCGTTGAAACCCAAAGCGCTGAATACTAAAGTAGCACCTGCTGGTACGCTTAAACTGTATTCTCCGTTAGCATTTGTCGTGGTACCCAATGTTGAGTTTTTGACCATTATGGATACTCCACTTACCGCACTATCTCCTGTTGAAACTTTTCCGGTAACAGTTTGCTGCGCAAACAATGAAAAGGAGCTAAAGAAAAGCATTAAGAAAAGGGGGATTTTAAAAGGGCAGCTTCCCATTTTTTTAGGCATAACTGTACCCGCATTGTGATGGTGCAAGTCGTTCATTTTGCATGTTGTTTTAGAGTTAATAAAAGTTGAGCTGGGAAAAATGTTTGTATTATTCGTTTTTCCACACGTACGTAATCTGTTGCTTAATAAGTATAAAGGTAGAGTCGCCGGACACGTTGGTTAGGGGTCAGAATAGGCAAAATGCAGGTAATTTTTCGATTTTGTCCCCCTTAGTCGGCCATTTAAGATGATGTTAGCCCTTAACAGTTGTAGTTAGCCAGTAATAAAATATTGAAAATTTCTTCGGCAGACAACAGACCAGCATTAATTCTACAGTTGATAACATAGCCCTGATAGTAGCGGAAAGCCCACAGGTACCGCAGCCAATCAAGAATAGCGAAGCGAACAGGAAGAGACGGGGCCGTGGACTTGCAGCGGATAGCAGTAATACTGTTAAATAGAATACTGGGTGCTTTGCTTCTGATATGGGGTTTTAAACTGCCGGCCTCAAGCCACAATGCGTTTATAAATAAAAACCGTCCATATTTCACAAAACCCTGTATTAAGTAATTATTAATTCGGCAATCTACTACCTGCTGTAAAGCCAACCATCTATTTTTGCGACAAATAACCACTAGTCATGTCCTTTAGTTCCATCATTAAAATTTTTACCCCAAAAAATAAGGTTTTTTACGATTTGTTTGAAAAACTTACCGAGCACGTTACCATTATGGGCAAGTTACTGAGCGACGAGGTAAGGGAATCAGATTTTGATAACCGGGCAACCATTATTGCACAGATAGAAGACCTTGAGCATGTGTGCGACGATTTTACCCATCAGATTTTTACAGAACTAGGCCGCAACTTTATTACCCCTTTCGATAGGGAAGACATCCACTACTTGGCCACTTCTATAGATGATGTGGCAGATTATATTTACGCAAGTGCCAAAAAAATAAATTTTTACAAGGTAAACCCTAACGATAGCGGCATCCATAAAATGGCGGAGCTAATAGAGCAGGGAGCTATAGAACTAAATAAAGCCGTACATGAACTGCGGAACATGAAAAACATGCGGGTAATTACAGATGCTTTGGTAAAAATCAATAGCCTGGAAAATCAGGCCGACGATATTTTTGACCTGAGCATTGAAAAGCTTTTTGACCAGGAGCCAGATGCTAAAGAGGTGATTAAGAAAAGAGAAATTTACCAGATTATGGAATCGGCAACCGATAAGTGTGAAGATGCTGCCAATGTAATTGAATCTATTATTTTGAAGTATGCCTAGTTAATAGGTAAATGGACAAATTTGCAGAACTACCACTTGTTACCTTATTTGTTTATTTTCTCATTTGCACATTTGCATATCTTCTCATTTGCACATTAATCCTTTATGACAATTCTACTCATCACCATCATATTTCTCTGTGTGGCGTTCGACTTCATCAATGGGTTTCATGATGCTGCCAATTCTATTGCCACCATTGTTTCTACTAAAGTGCTTACGCCTTTTCAGGCTGTGGTTTGGGCAGCATTTTTTAATTTTGTGGCCTTCTTTATTTTCAGCGATCATGGGGTGGCCAATACAGTAGCCAAAACTGTTCACAGCGATTCTATAAATCTTGTGGTAATACTTTCTGGTGTTATTGCGGCTATCATTTGGAACCTAATTACCTGGTGGTACGGCATTCCATCGAGCAGCAGCCATACTTTAATAGGCGGGTTTGCTGGTGCAGCCATTGCCCATGCAGGCTTTGGCAGTATTGATAATGCCATTATCCTCAAAACACTCATGTTTATAGTAATAGCCCCGCTGGTAGGTATGATTATATCTGTTTTTATTACACTAGTAACCATACAAAAAAACTTTTGGCTAAAAGTGGGTATCATCTCTTTGGTAATAGCAGCCTGCATCATGTTTGTGCCTTTTAAAAAACCTTTCGAAAAGTGGGCATTACTGGGTTTGGGCATAGTATTTATTCTTACTTATTTCTACAATTACCTGAAAGGCGAAAACGCTTACCGCACCGGCAATATGTACAAAAAGTTGCAGTTGGTTTCATCGGCAGCATTTAGTATTGGCCACGGCGGTAGCGATGCACAAAAGGTAATGGGTATTATTTGTGCTGCCCTAGTGGTAAACCATAACAATGGCGGCTACGGCATTGAAAGAATTGAGGATATGCCCAATTGGGTACCATTGCTCTGTTACTCTGCTATATCTATAGGCACTATGAGTGGCGGCTGGAAGATTGTAAAAACAATGGGTACCAAAATAACAAAGGTAACACCGCTAGAAGGTGTATGTGCCGAAACTGCCGGTGCTATTACTCTATTTACTGCTGCTAACCTGGGTGCACCTGTAAGCACCACACATACTATTACCGGTGCTATTATAGGCGTAGGTGCCACCAAGCGGTTAAGTGCTGTACGCTGGGGTGTTACGGTTAACTTGCTTTGGGCATGGGTACTTACCATACCAATCAGCGGTTTATTGGCTATGGGTATTTATAAAATTGCTCACCTTTTTATTAAATAATTGTGCCTTATTTGTTGGGCATGGCCGCTTTAATTTACTACCCTCCACTTCTATTTTAATAAACTTTAGAACAAGGCCTTTTTCGGCCATCCATTCATTTATCGTATCTGTAAGTGCCAGTATGGTGCTGCCGCCGGCAATATCCAAAAAGCTGTTGCACCCATAAGCTAGTGCAAACCTTACCGCCAATAGCAGCCTACCGGTAACGCTTCTGAGACCAAAATTGTATCCCTTTTACTATTATCGACCTCATTTAAAGGTTACGTAACAGCCTCCGCCACCTGTTGCCCGAAGCCAGTTGTTCGTATTTATTAAGTAGGAACACGCCTCGAGGCGTGTTCCCACAAAGGCGTGTTCCCACAAAGGCGTGTTTCCGTAGTTAAAAATATTCTTTCTAAAAAATGTGATTTTTGATACCCTGCTTCGAATAATATAGAAACGCAAATTATTTCAGCTACTTACAAATGGAACCTAACAAAGAAGATTTTATAGCACACCTACAGATTTACAAACGCATTATTTATAAAATATGCCATGCTTACTGCAAAAGCAAAGACGATATAGAAGATTTAGCCCAAGAAATAATTTACCAGCTTTGGAAATCTTTTGGCAACTATAATAACAGCTTTAAGTTTTCTACATGGATGTACCGTATAGCATTGAATACTGCCATCTCATTTTACCGCAGTCGTAAAAAGCATAGCCATCATGTTATAGAGTCCATCCACCTAATACAAATGGAAGTAGCGGCCGATGATAACAGCATTACCGAAGCCAATATTACGCTGCTGCAGCATTTCATTCATCAATTAAAAGAACTGGACAGAGCCCTGATGCTGCTTTATCTGGAAGAAAACAGCTACAAAGAAATTGCTGAAATATTAGGCATTAGCGAAAGCAATGTGGCCACCAAAATAAGCCGCATAAAAGAAAAACTGAAACAAGATTTTTTAAACCAAAAACAATAAAAAATGGAAGACTTAGAACTGAAACAAATGTGGCGGGCTTACGACCAAAAACTGGATAAACTACTGGTATTGAACCTTCATTATTTTGAACAACTACAAACCCAAAAGGCTAAAAATAAATTAAATGCCTTTATGCTCAATCATGCAGTATGGATTGGGTTGGGTTTATTATGGGTTGGGGTTTTGGCATTTCTGGTATTAAATACTTTACAGAATCTTTGGTTTACCATTTCTGTTGGTAGCATTATTTTATTTAGTGCCTATGCTACTATTTTGTACATAAAACATATAGCTATTATCAGCCAGATAAATATTAATGGAAACATTACCGAAACCCAGGAAAAACTGGCTTCTATCCGTTTGTCGCTTAACAAAACTGGCAGGGTGCTTTTATTACAGTCGCCCTTTTATTGCACTTGGTTTATTAACCCAACCATGTATAACAATGTAGTGGCCATGAGTGTAACCTTAGGTATCGCCGCCTTGTTAGCTGTTATTTCTGTATGGGCATACAGGTCTTTGGCACCAAAAAAAATACAGCCAAAATGGGTTCGGAATTTTGAGAAAAGTTTGGGAGCCAGCGCCATTGTAGAGGCTACCGATTTTTTAGGCGAAATAGATGCATTTAAAAAAGAAAACATATAAAACATATTTTATAGAAAGTGTATGTGAAAAAAGATTTAGTTCTAAAATTATTTACAACAATACAAAGGAGGCAGTTCTTTTGAAACTACCTCCTTTTTGATGCCTTATAAAGTGGCTGCTGTATTACAATTCTTTCGTTTTAATTACCACCAAGTCCGCCACCACCGTTGAGGCGTTTATTTTCATCTTCTATTCCCGTTTTGCGTTGTCTGGAGCTTTTTACGGTACTCTTACCAAAACGGTAGCTGAAATTAACACGGAACTGGTTACTTTCCCAACCGCCGTTACCTGTAAATATGGTGCCTGCAAAACGGCTTTCAGCCCTCCAACGCATTGTTCTGGCAACATCTGTAAGGCTTATTTTTATGGTGCCTTTATCTTGTAATACCAGCTTCTGCAAGCCTATATCAAAACCGCCCATTATTTCGGTTTCAAAAGTGCCACCCCATATACCTGGGCCGCTTAACCAGCCACTTAACTCTCCGGTAAGGCCTTTGGCAATATTGAAAGTATTTTGGCCAAAAAGGCTGTAGTTAAATATGTTAAGGTCTATACTTTTACCATCGTCAAAACTGGCTTTGTACATACTGTAACTGGCAGTTGCGTTTAGGTAAGCATTCCACCATTTTGTTACTGGTATAGGCGAGCCCACATTAAGGCTGATGATGTCTTGGTTTGCCAGGTTTCTGTTAATGATAAAAGACTTTGTTTTATCGGCAGTATCTGTAAGTTGTGTAATAAGGTCTCTTATATGGCTAAAGCCAAGTGTGGTGGTAAGCCTGTATTTGTACACATGGCTTATCTCAAAGCTGTTAGCATACTGTGGCTTTAAGAATGCATTACCTTTCTGGTACGTAAGTTCATCTATTTTGTTTTCAAAAGGGTTCAAATCCTGATAAGAAGGGCGCTGTATGCGGCGGCTGTAAGTAGCACTAAAAGTGTTGTTTTGATTGGCTGCGAATGATATGGCAGCACTTGGAAAAAAGTCGGTATAATTACGCTTTACATTGTCCTCTGGCTTAGGGGTGGTATAGCCTATAAGATTGCCTTCGCTTTGTGTATTTTCCATACGCAAACCCGCCTGTAATGTCCATTGCTGGCCATAAGCACGGTTATAATTTACGTATAGTGCATTTACCTTTTCTGTGTAATTAAAATTATTGCTAAGGGTGGCATTAAACTTGTCCTCACCATTTATTACATCCCAAAAGTCGAAAGTGTTTTTGGTATTTACATAGCTGTATTTAGCTCCATATCCCAGCTTACCTTTTCCAAAGCTTTGCTCATAATCTGCTTTAATAGTAAAAATGTCGATGTCTATTGGAGTGTTGTTTTTAAAAATAGTTTGAGTAGTTGTGCCATCTAAGTAGAGGTAAGTATTAGGCTGGTAACTGTTGGTTCTTCCACGGAAAGTGCCATAGTCCACATCTACATTTAACTCATTTCCGCTGGTATCGGCAAATTTATAGTTACCATTAAAATTAAGGTTCCCCCTGTTTGTAGGAAGTGTGTTTTGTGCTATTAAAGTGCGGGTTAATTTGCCTGTGGCTAAGGCACCAATAGGCGTTCTGCTGTCGCTGGTATTAACGCCATCAGTAAGGTTGCCGGTTACAATAAAACCTATGGTGCTTTTTTTGTTGATAAAGTAATCCGCACCTGCTTTAAAGTTGTGTGTTTTATTATTATTCCACATTCTACCCCGGGTAGCAAAAATGCTATCGGCTTGCTGCCGGTAAAAATTCATGTCGCTTTCATTAATACCAAAATTATTGCTGTAATTACCAAAAAAGTTAGCCTTTTTATTGCGGTAATTAAGGCTAAGGCTGTTCATAGTTTTTGGTGTAATACCAAACATCATACCTGCAGATAAATTACCATTAAAACCTACTCGTTTATCTTTTTTAAGCTTAATGTTAATAATGCCTGCATTGCCGCTAGCATCGTACTTAGCCGAAGGGTTGGTAATAAATTCAATAGACTCAATATCGGCACTGTTCATGCTGCGTAGTAGGGCTGCCAAGTCTTTATTACCCATTTGGCTGGGGCGGCCATCTATGTAAATGCGTACACCGGTTTTTCCTTTTACACTAATGTTATCGTCTTTATCTACTACTACGCCGGGGCTTTTTTGTAGTAACTCCATAGCATTACTGCCGGTAGCATTAATGCTGTTCTCCACATTAATCACCATTTTATCTGCTTTAATTTCTACCAATGGTTTGTTAGCTTTTACAATTACGCCACCCAAATCTTTGGCAGCCTGCTTTAAGGTGGCTGCTGGCATCTCCATGGTTTTGCCTTCGGTTACAGTAAAAATGGCAGAGCTGTAATTGTCGAAACCAATAGATGTTATGGTTATAAAATAGCTACCTGCGGGCATATCGGCAAATTCGAATGCTCCATTTACATCGGTAATATCGGTTTTTACCAAGGAGGAATCTTTAGCTCTTTGTAGCATAACGGTTGCTGCGGTTTGTTTTTTGCCTTTCTCGTCGCTAACGGTACCTTTTATTATGGTAGTGCTTTGTTTAGCATAGCTGCCAAAATGCATAAGCATTGCTGTAAGCAGCAGGGTCATCATCTTTTTCATAGTTGTTGTGGTTGTTTTGGTTGTTGTTGTTTTAATGGGGTTGGTGTAATTAAAGAGGGTGTGCTTTGATTGTTTGTAAAGTTGCGTATGTATGCAAATAGGTTGTTTATGATTGTGTTTAATTTGTACCCTTTTGTACGCACAAAACTACCAGTGTGTTACAATGGGTATCATGTGATTGCTATAAACGGCCTTAAACGAATGATGAAGTGATAAGAGGCAAATAAGCAAGATGAACGATGCTTATTGTTTAAACATCGAATAAAAAATAAATATCGTTTCACATGTTTATGTGGGTGTCTTTTAAATTCAATTTCGTAACAATAGAGGAATACTATCCTTTACCACACAATTATTTTCGTACCAAGCGTGTTATGATAAGTTATTGTTTTATCGGTTTGTAGTTTTTCTTTCAGTATCTACATATTCTAAAATATCTGCTGGCTGGCATTCAAGTGCTTTACAAATAGCTTCTATTGTTGTAAAACGAATGGCTTTTGCCTTTCCGGTTTTAAGATGGGTAGATTAGACAGTGTTAAACCCACCTTTTCTGAAAGTTCGTTCAGCGACATTTTTCTTTTAGCCATCATTACATCTAGGTTTACAATAATTGGCATGGCCTATGTAGTTAAGTCGTTTTCGGTTTGTATTTCAATGCCTTTTTAAAAAATCTGTAGAATTGCAAATAAGGTTACGCCGATGAACAACCACACATCGGCACCGGCCAAACGTAAAAATTGAATATCAGGCATTGTAACACCCAAACTTTTCAGCCACGCAGTATATTTTACACCCCAGTAAGAGAACAGGCCAATACCTAAAGCCAAGTATGCTACATTAAAAATAAAACGCCTGACTTCTGTATTAAACGGCTGCGACATATCCAGTTTTTTTTCTTGTAAAATTTTTTACAATCAAGTAAAATGATGGCTCTTATAATAGCCGCTATGCTCATAAAATTAGCACCACTACAAATTGCCCACGGTCGTAAGCATACAGTTCTGATAACTTTAGGCAACTGGAATTGCCGGGGTTAATGACCATGGTGTATAAAATATTGAATAGAAAACTGCCAGCTTCTACACACACTCCTAGGAATATAATCCACGAAACAATGAGCAATACTTTAAGAATCTGATTGGTAGTTATTTTAATTTCCATAATGATGGTGGTTTAAAGTTTGATACTGCAGGAGTAGTATATTTTTATTGAGTATCAATAAAAATATAGCTTCTATCAAAATTTATTTTCTTTTATTCACTCTCTTATTATGGATAAAAACACCACATAGCTGTTTGTAAAAACTGTTATGGAAGTATTGATGTAGCAATGCAGTGTAGTAGCTAAAGCCATTCACAAATTTATTTCAATGCGATTTATGTTTACACCCGGCACTTTCCTCAAGCGGTGTGTTTATGAGAAACAATTCCCCAAAATTTAGTAACCACAATACTATTACTATGTTTGTAAAAGAAGGAGCCTATCAGTTATTTAAAAGCCTGTAAGAGATTTACGCGTATCCATTGCGTGGTGCTATCTGTAATAGTATAGGAACTGGTACATTAGTAGAATACCTATTTCAGCAGCCGTTTTTGGAAATATGGCGACAATTAAAACACCATCATAATTTTAAAAAACGTTTGCTGGTTTGTATGTTTCCAATAACTATTAATATTTTTTTCTATTTAACCAAAGCCAATATTATAGAAATAATAATGTAAACTATTAACATTAAAATATCGTACATGTTAAAATTATTATAGTAAAGTAAAATATGGGTAAAAGTTAAGAAACTAGTTTATTCTAATATTTAAAAATAAAAATGTAAAAGAGCAGGTGTAACATAACAAATATTTCAGCATCTATTGAGTCTGGCATATTGGAAAGTTATGTATTAGGAACAGCCACTACAGGTGAAATAGCAGAGGTAGGTGCAATATCTGTTTCTCATTACGAAGTGCGTAATGAGATAGACGAATTAAGCAATACCCAAGAGCAATAAGCCTTTGCACATGCTGTGGCGCCCAACCCAACCATAAAAACTTACCTGATGGCTAGCTTATGGGCGTCTCTAAAAACCAAATTTTATTAATGTATTATATTTAATAATATATAAGTAACTCATTTCTATTGAATTATGTGTATATTCGAGGATGAAAAAG
>JAYUOV010000251.1:0-9626 GCA_043760535.1 Chitinophagaceae bacterium | reverse complement strand
GCGACATTGGCGACGCTCCGTTCAACTGATTGCTACTATCAGGTATTTAGATTGCGAATAACAAGCGGTTTCAGTTCACGGGGTAAGGAGTTCTGAGATTTGTTTAATGTATGTTTTCTAAAGAAAACGAAATTGTTTTGCTAAATAAAAATACAAAACAAAATTATTTTTTTAATACCGGTTCTAATGGTGGTTCCAGTTCAAGCGCTCCGCTGCTCCCAAATATCCTTTTGGCTATTTCTTTACCTGCACCTTCTGGTTGTATAAAGAAAAAGAGCTTCACATTTTGATTGCTGATTTTAATATTGCTGGCACTACGTGCGGATACATCTGCCTGATACTTGATACCTTTTTTTGTAAAAATTACCGTAGCAGAAATGGTGTTTTCATCCGTTTCATCTACAAATTTTATACTGGTGTTTTTAAGTTCTTGTACCACTTTTTTTGTTACATCGTCATCGGCACCGGTAACGTTCAGTTTTATTTTTACTGGTAATCCACTGTATGGAACCAACTGAGCAAAATGCTCATACATAAGGTTTGTATAGAAAGCACCTTTGCTTTTATCGTCATCTTCGTTGTAACTCCTGGCAAGCCCTTCGTACATCCTGGCCAAAAACAATTTTTCATAAGCGGTATCCAGCAGGGTAGTGTTCAGCATTTTTTCATACTCAGCCTTCGCTTCTTTTTCACTACCGTCTTTCCACACAAGCTGTGTTTTAAACAGATTAAAATAGCGTTTTATGTTTTTGCGTGGATCATTCTGCAGGTAATTATCCATTTTTTTAATAAAAAATCCGGTGCTAAAATCTTTGAGCAAATACCAGCTTTCATCGAAAGTGGTAGTGCCTTCGCCACAAAATAATTCGTACACAATTCTTTCCCGTTCGGGATTAGCAGCAAGTTTTGTAGCCATTACATATTGGTGCATGTATTTATTCAGCATCAGATTACCCAATTGACTCAGCACTTTGGGCGAATACCACCAACCGGAATTCAGGAATTTTAGCTGTTCTATTTTCATATTGTACCAAACCAGCTTTAGCGTACCCACAGTAAAATCGTACTGCGATTGGGTAAGCGTTGTGCCAATATGCAGCTCTTTAAATTCTTTAGCTTTTTCAATGGTAAGGTCGGCACTATCCAACTGCCCATCGTATAAATAGCTACGGGCAAGCGCAAGATTGTACCAGCCAAAACCGGGTGTTGAGTTACTTTCCACAATGGCTTCCGAGGCTACTTTCATGGCTTCTTTAGTGTCGCCTGCATAAATGCGTAGGGTAGGGATGTAGTAAAAAGGTTCTTTTAGAAATTTTTCACCTGTGTACTTGTATTTGTCCTTGCCATAATTTTCCTCCGATTTTTTAAACTCACCAATTTCACTTTGCATATTGCCGTAATTATTCCAGCTAATATACCCGGCATACTTCATTTTGCCGTAGTAATATTCGGCGCTGTCGTACAGCTTGTTATAGCATTGCAATAGTGCCAGATAATGATACACAAACTGATTATCCGTTTGGTCGTGGGTAGGGCCAAACCATGGGTCGTTTGCAGCTTTGTTGCGCCGAATATTGGCAAGCCCCTGGTAGCAAAAATTAAGAGCTAGCTGCTCATTTTCCGGAACCGAATTTTTTAACCATTTGAATTCTTTATTAGTATAAAAGCGGTTGCGGTGTACAGTCCATGCTTTCATTTGCTGCACGCCTAAAAAGTCTCTTTTAAAATTTTTACGACTTACCAAATCCAGCACCCACATACTGCTGTCGGGCATTTCAAGGTTTTCGTAAGCATCTCTCAGCGTTCTTGCAAGAACCAGGTAATCGTTGAATTTTACATTGTTCTGTATGTAAAACATAGGTGTACTAAACAGGTTAGCCAGTACACTTTTAAAATCTTTTTCTAGCAATAAAAATGCTTTTTTAAGGTCGGGCACGGCATTATGAAAGCCGGCATAATCTGCAGCCCTGTCGTACTTATACATACCGGTGTAATACCAACCTACATAGTACGTACTGTCGAGCCTTATAAATTCCCTCCCTCTTGGCAATGCATCTTTATCGGTGGGTTGTACGCCGTTGCGTTTTGCATCTATTTCGTACCGTGCCGCCGGGCTTTGTGCCATGGTGGTGTAGCCTGTAAAAAACAGACATAGAAAAAGTACTATCGTGATTTTAAACTTCATGTAATGATTCATTTTTCATCTGATTGGGGCTTACCGCTAAAACCTATAAAATCTAATCAGCCACTTATTAAATTCACGGCTACTAAAGACTTTATAGATTTATTCCCTGCGTGCAGATTGCCTCAGTGTGGCAAGAACCTCGCTTCGCAATTACGTGGATTTATTTATTAATCTTCAACTTATTCAACCTGTCCATTTCCACTTCCAAAATCTTATTCAGCGCCGTAGCCTTCGCTTCTTTATTGCGGAAAATCATCCTGTGTTCCATTACCGGTTTGGTGAGTTGTTGTACATCGTCTTCGGTTACGTAAGTGCGGCCGTTAACCAATGCAAATGCTTTCAGACATTTTAAAAAGGTAATACCACTTCGGGTACTGCCGCCCAAAATAATATCCGGCGTTTTACGTGTAGCCCAAATAATATTGCGAACTGCCACTACAATCTCTTCATGCACAAAAACCTTTTCTGTTTCGTTTTGCAAAAAAAGTATTTCGTCCATGCTTAAAACCTGCTCAATATTTTCGAGGTTGTGTGCAATGTCGAGGTAGTTTTTATAGATGTCTAATTCGGTTTCTTCATCTACATAACCAAAAATAATTTTGATAAAAAACCTGTCTAGTTGTGCGGCTGGTAAGGGGTAAGTGCCTTCCATTTCTATTGGGTTTTGCGTAGCAATTGTA
Source organism: Chitinophagaceae bacterium (assembly GCA_043760535.1). Taxonomy (GTDB): domain Bacteria; phylum Bacteroidota; class Bacteroidia; order Chitinophagales; family Chitinophagaceae; genus JAZKFT01. The sequence goes on along the minus strand of JAYUOV010000251.1, from coordinate 6,761 downwards.
AAAAACAACTTTTCTAATTTATAGGTTGTATCACCCATAGTAATTTGTTGTTCTGCCATACACTCCAGTAAGGCACTCTGTACTTTAGGCGAGGCACGGTTTATTTCATCGGCCAGTAACAGGTTGCAAAACAGCGGTCCTTTCTTAAAAATAAATTCTTTTTGAACGTCATCAAAAATGTGCGAACCTATTAAATCCATTGGCAATAAATCTGGGGTAAACTGTACCCTTTTAAAATTAGCACCGCTGCTATTAATACCCGAAGAAATACTCTGGGCAAGGGTTTTGGCCATTACGGTTTTACCAGTTCCCGGATTATCCTCCATTAAAATATGGCCTTTAGCCAGCAAGGCTGTAAGAATAAACTGAATCTGATTACGCTTACCCCGAATTACTTTCTCAATGTTATCGGTTAGCCGCTGAATGTTGTTAAGTGCCTGTTCGGTGTTGATGGTTTGTTCCATATTTTTTAGGTGGTTTTTTTGTTTCCAAAGGCTGATGAAGCCCTGGGTTAGGAAATGTGTTTTTTTTGACCAGCATTTTTACTACTGGTTAGCTTTTTAAATTATCAATTATCAATTATCAATTATCAATTGATTCATTATCCATTATTTGAGTTTCGGTTTCGCAAAAAACTGCACGGTTCTAAAAATATTCAGGAACCTCGGGAACCTTATTTTTACCGGTAACTGCCCTTTTACATCCTGCAATATTTTAGGGTAAAATGCGTTAATTATTTTTACATCGTAACCATCTAACGGCTGTGTGCTATATTTCGTTTTTAGGTATATATTCATAAATGCTGTGAACTGCGTTTTAAATGTTGGATCCACCACCTCTTTAGCAAACTGCAAAGTGGTTTTTTCGCCACGATTATAACCTACCTGGTTTAAGTAATAAGTAGATGCTATGAATTTGTTATAAGCCTGCTGTTTTATATCGCCTTTTCCGCTTTTTGCTTTAGCATGTAAGTATCGGAAAATAAGCCAAGGCAATCCGAAAATCAGCAGCAGCAAAAAGCCGATAGTGCCTATAGTAATCCAAAAAGTCCGCTGCCAGTTAAAGGGTTCCGAAGGTTCTTCTTTTTTTACTTCATCTTTTTTCGCTTCATCATCGGCCATAATTTTTACTTCATCCACCGGTGCCGGATCCGGAAAACGTTTGATGATGCCCATGGCACTATCATCTTCTCTTGGAGGCAATTTTTTAAAGGCTTCTGCATAGCTAACAGCCGTTATTTCGTTTCCAATTTTTACATCACTCAATGCTGCTACGCCTGTGTCTTTAGTAAATTTTGCAATCTTCACATCCAGCGTAACCGGCACATTATGCACCAGTTCGTAAGGGTCGTCCCAATACACCATTTTATTCATGCTGATGGCCACCAGTTTTTTTGCAGTGTCAATACTGGTAACTTTTCCATTAGCTACCAGCCATGCACGGTCCATGGTAAGTGGCGGTGTTTCGTCTGGCTGTGGTGCTTCCTGTTGTTCCCTGTTGGGCACGGTTGTGTCAAAATCTATCCAGCCATAACCGGGAAAATATGCTTGTACCCACGCATGCGCCTGATCTTCGTAAAAGAAGTACCAACCCGGGTTTTTGGCACTTCTATCCACCGTTAAAAAGCCGGTGGCCACACGGCTAGGAATACCCAATGCCCGTAACAAAAACAAAGTGGCACCGGCATAATAAGCACAGTAACCTTTCTTGGTTTGAAACAGAAAGTAAGTGAGTTTATTGGCACTAGGCATACCCGGTACGCCGGGGTTATCTGTATAAGAATAGTTTGGCAATCCGTTTTCATCCTTCGATAAAAAATAACTCCGCAAGGCCACAATCTGATCTACGTAAGATTTGGCGCCAGCCTTTCTTACAATTTCTTTAGCCAATGTACCAATAGAATCAAACTCCGCACCACGGGGCATAAAAGTGTAATACTTCATAAAATCCTGCGGCACACCAGCGTAATCTTTTACAGTGCGTAATTCTGTAAAACGTTCTTCCTGAAATTTTTCAAGCTGTTTGTTGCCTGCGGGGTTATAAACAAAATATGCGCTGTTTAATGCACTCACATTCATTTTAGCACGGTAGGCACTTGTGTATTTGCCGCTATCTTCTTTAGGTACGGCAATAGGCTGTACAAAAAAAGCAGTGGCCGGTGCAGTAAAACTTTTCTTCGAAAGCATTACTTTGTAAATCTCTGCATCAATGGTTTTACGTAATTTGGTAGCTAGCATTTTGCGGAGTACCGTTGTATCACTTTTATTAAAATAGAGTGTGGTTTTGCTAGGGTCCGGATTAAAATGATCGTTATACGGCATGGCACTATCTATTTCAAACTGCTGCGTTTCCAGATCGAACTTGGTAAAATAGTTGGTGATGTAATACAGCGGATTGGGCGTTTTACCATCTTCAAAATAATTATCCAGTTTGGATACAAAGAGCAGGCGTTTCTGTTTATTCTTATCCTGATTATTATTGCCATCGAGGCCCATGCTGTTTTGGGTGCTAACGCCACCATCCTTTTCCTGTTTGGTAAGGCTATTGCCGCCACTGCCTTTGCCTTCCTTACCTTTTCCGCCGCCGCCCCATTCTTTTTCTATGCCCTCAAAATCGCTGTTAAAAAAAAATAACAGCCCGGCTATTAACATGCCTGCTACTACACCAAAAGCCAAAAACCTTTTCATTATATACCACACAAACGAAGGTTCATCTTCATTCATATTGCGTATTAATTCGCTCATGTAGATAATGTAAAAACTGTAAGCAAGTGTGGGTACAAATGTGGTGATGATGGTATCCACTTTCACTTCGGGCAAGCGGCTTACTACCAATATCATGGCAGCTAAAAGAAACACACTCCAGCCAATAGTGTAGTACCGGGCCCTGCTGAAACCGAAGCCTGTAAACCATCCCAGCGAAAAGAGGAACGCAAAAACAAAGAATTTTACCGAAGCAAAAAAGGCATCAAACTCACCAATCGTTACGCCGCCAATCATTTTATAACCACCATAAAGTACTGCCAGCAATACGGCTGCCGTAGTAATAAAACGAAACCGGAAAGCATAAAAAAACAAGGCTGCAATCAATCCGCTTCCAAAAAATATGGTTTGGTAAAACCAGTCGTTTTGCAAGATGGCAAAAAAATCGTTGGCTTGTTTTAGTACATAAAAAGCCAGGAGCACAGTGGGTACACCTAGTAATATTATTTGTGCAAAAAGCTTTCTGTTGCTATGAATTCTTCCTATGTTCATTTTTAAATGCTGTTATCGTGAAACTTGATTAGTAACCGTGTGTAGCCTTGATTCGTACACATCGTAATACCCCAACCATCCATTATCCATTATCAATTAATAAATTATTTATTAAATTATAATCACCTTCAAATCTGCCGTTTTCAAAACATCAACAATGGCTTTTTCATTCTGCATCATTTTTCTTTTATCTCCACTTATAGTCCATTGCATCAGGTTGCGGTTATCGGCTTCTTTTTCTTCTTGTAAAAAAATCCAACGCATCCATTTTGTGATGCCCTGCTTTTTAAAACTGTTACTCAGGCGTATAAAAATAATCGAAGCATCTTTAGAAACTACATCCAGCAATTCATGTACCTGCCCAACAGGTGTAAGCGACGAAATACAAACCACAGATGCTACTTTGGCATTTACGTATTCTTTAAGTATTCCGTTACGATGCCAGCCGCCGAGGCTAATATTGTATTGAACTTTAGCATCGGCATTGGTGTTGCTGCCCGCCTTTAAATCTTGGTCGGGAATGTATCGTACTTCAAACCCCTGTTTCTTCAACTGATTGTAAACGCTCCAAATAGAAGTTTTGTAATAGTTAAGGCCACGTTGGGCTATGATGGTTTGGTCGCCTGCTTTAATACCATCCAAATAGCTGGCATACAGATATATGTGTGATGCAAATGGGTCGAGTATTTCGGGGGTACGAACTACAAGCTCCTTATTTTTAGCATATACTTTCCACACTATGCGGCGCACATCGTCATTGTCTTCAAAGTTTTTATAGTTCAGGTATTCGCCATCTACACGTCGTAGTTCTTCTATTCTAGTGTTTTGTTCTTCTGTTTTTTTGGGAGCCAGACTTAATTCGCTAACGTCTTTTTTTGCCGGTTTGGTAAAAAATGTATCGGCAACGGGTACTGTGGTACTAAAAGAAAAAAACTGGAAAATATCTTCGAAGTACACCACCATTTTTTCAATGTTGTATTCCTTTATTTCGGTTAAAGGCCAGTTGTACAATCCTTCTTGTCTGGATGAAAAAAATTGCACTTTTAGTTTTTGATCAATCGTGGAAAATTTGGGTGAAAGCTTTTGCCCGTCGTAAACCAATCTATACTTTAGAAATCCAAAAGGAGGCTGAAGCAGCGGATGAACCTCCATTTTTACCAATTGCTTTGCATTGCCTTCCATTTCTTTTACAGCCGTGTCTATTTTAACTTTTACTCCGCCACTTTTCTTTTTTACCAAAAAAATCATCCATGGAACCATTACACTTAACAGACTTAGAATTAGAAAAGCTGCACCAAAATACAAAAGTACTTTTGTAAGTAAAACCAGAACTGCTGTAAAAGAAGATTCAATATTGGTATGCTGAGTATTGAGCCATAAATTAGCAAAATAAATACCCACTACAAAAAGTAACAGGTACAGCCTGAAAGGAACAAAAAGTGAAAAGTATTTAAGCCTGGCACTAAAAGAAGGTGTATCCATATTTTTTACAAATTAAAATTCGGTTGGCATAGTTTGCTTAAGATTCCATTTCTAAGCCATATCCATATTTTTAGCCGAATGCCAAATCTACATGATATAACGATTGCCTGCAGCCAACTTAATAAGTGTTGTATTTAAACAAATACCTGCATCTTTTTTCTATTGAAGCTTTACCGATACATTTTCAAAGTAACTGTATAAATGCTAACTGTACGATACGTGGTAAACGGTATTTTTGCCAGCACTGTTTAATTTATACAACTATTAAGATGGGCTTAACAATAACAAGAACGGATTGCCCCTGCTGCGGCAGCCAATCTATTGGCAAGGCGTTGGTGTGCAAAGATTATACGGTTACCAACGAACTGTTTGGGGTATGGCAATGTGCAGAATGTGGCATACGGTTTACACAGCATGTACCTACCCAAGAAGCCATTGGCTCTTACTATCAAAGCGATACTTACATTTCGCATAGCGATACGGGTAAGGGGCTGGTAAATAAATTGTATAAATTAGCCCAGAACTACACCCTTAATTGGAAACTGAAACTGGTAAAACGCCACAGTGGCCTCAATCTTAAAACCGGCACCTTACTGGATATTGGTGCCGGAACGGGTGCCTTTCTTAATAAAGTGGGTAACGATGCCAACTGGAGTGTTACCGGCCTGGAACCAGATGCCGGAGCCAGAAAAATTTGTAACGAAAAATATAAACTTCGTTTGGAGCCTTCGGAAAAACTATTTGAGCTGCCATCGGAAAAATTTGATGCTGTAACCATGTGGCATGTAATGGAGCATGTGCATCAGATGCATGAATATATTGAGCAGATAAAAAGGGTGCTTAAGCCAAAAGGAGTTGCATTTATTGCCTTGCCAAACTTTACCAGTAAAGATGCAGCCGTATATGCCGAAAATTGGGCTGCTTACGATGTTCCCCGCCACCTCTATCATTTTTCGCCAACGGCGGTGCGTAAACTGGCTGCTATACATGGGCTTAAAGTAACTGCCACTAAGCCTATGTGGCTGGATGCTTTTTACATAGCCATGCTAAGTGAGCAATACAAAAATGGAAAAAGTAATTTGGTAGCCGCCGTAATAAACGGCTTAAAAAGTAATTGGCACGCCTGGCGAAACAAGGACACTTGTAGTTCGCTAGTTTATGTTATTACGAAGTAGTTTTTTTTACGAACAAGAGCGAAGGGGCATACCTACTAAAGTTTTGCACATACTTGTAATCTTAAAAATAAGAGAGTAACTTGATACTCTTAATCAGAGGGGATAAAACCCCGTAGTAAAGGCGGGTGATATTTTCCGCCCATTTGTTTGTAGTATAAAGAACCATGCTAAGGGGTGCTGGTAGATTTTAGAAATCATCCTGATTTCACTTTTTAAAAAATCTTGCCAAATGCAATCCATCGTGGTTCTTTATTTTTTGGAAAAATGTCAACGTTCGACTGTATTTATTTTCCTGTAAAAACGGGTTTTCTTTTTTCTAAAAAAGCTGCCGCACCTTCTTTGGCATCGTCGGTATCAAACAATTCGCCGAAGGCGTTAATTTCTAGTTGCAGGCCATCGGCACTGCCTAAAGCCGCAATATTTGTAAGGGCTATTATTTTGCTGATGGCAAGTGGTGCTTTTGTAATGATGATGTTGAGAATTTTTGTGGTATGTTCCAGCAGCGTTTCGGCCGTTGTTACATGGTTTACCAAGCCTAATTGCAGAGCTTCATTAGCATCTATCAGGTTTCCGGTCATCATTAATTCCATAGCTTTGCCTTTGCCCACAAGTTGTGTAAGGCGTTGGGTACCACCGTATCCGGGTATCAGGCCCAGGTTCACTTCGGGCTGGCCGAATTTAGCGTTTTCTGAAGCTAATCTAAAGTGGCAAGCCATGGCTAGTTCGCAGCCGCCGCCCAATGCAAAGCCATTTACAGCCGCTATAACGGGCTTGGGGCAGTTTTCTATTTTATTAAAAACGGTTTTCTGATTGGTGGCTGCCATAGCCATGCCGCCATTACCATTAAGGC
>JAYUOV010000250.1:0-29490 GCA_043760535.1 Chitinophagaceae bacterium | reverse complement strand
ATGTAAGAAAAATCAAACCTGTCTTTGCGGCCAAACACAACTGCTTCGAACAGGCCTATATTTAACCACTTGGTGGCGTTAATACTAAAATGGTGCATGGCGGCATATTTTCTAGGCAGCAGGTTACCGCCTGTATTTTTAAATGGCGGGTACAGCTCCATAAAAAGATTGGTGTAATTAATCTTCCAGATGCGGGTATTAAATTTTACAAAAAGGGAACTGTTAGCATTATCGCTCAAGAACAAACTGCGGTAACCATTTCCAATAAAATGCTTATCGAACCCGAACTGCATGTTGATGTACTTGGTTACATTCCAGTTAATACTGCCTCTGGCATCAAAATAATCTACACCTGTATTTTTAAAAGCCTTGTAAAACCCTGCGCCTGGTACAGCTTTGGCGCCAATAATTCTTTGTTGTACAAATTTTGGGGCCCGCTCCTGATTATCGGTAAGAAAAAAGTTGAACCCAATTTTTTTGGCAATCAAACCCCTGGCGGTTACGCCCTTAGAATTTAAAAAAAGCCGTTCATCGTTATTGCCGCTTTCGAAACTTTGCTGCTGGCTGATGGCAGGGTTTACACTCAGGTAAAAATCTTTGGTATTTACCTCCAAAAAATTTCCTTTTGTTGGGTAAAAAGCCTCACTCCAGGGCTTCCTGCTTTTCCAATCGGCTTTCTGGTTGATAGCAAATTCACTATTATTGGCTATAAAACGATTGAGGTTATATATATCCGTTCCAGTAAGATTTCCGGTATTAGTTCCGGCGGCAATCAGGCTGTCTGTTATTTCGGCCTGCCGCACATATACGCTCCGCATGTAAGGCTTTACTGTACTCAGGTTAAAGTCGTTATTGGTTTGTAGTTTTATTTCCATCCTATCTAGCAGCCATGCTTCTTTACCGCCAAAAGGCAGGTAAGTAGTTTGCGAGAATGATATGGCCGGAACGAAAATGAAAGCGGCTCTTAGCAGGTAATCCCTAATTTGCATGGGGTTAATTTTGGGTGATTAAAAGTTTAAAAAACAAGATATGGAAAAATACCTTTTAAAAAATATCTCCGTGGTAAACGAAGGTGCCACGAATATAGCAGATGTGCTGATAGCCAATGGCAAAATAGAAAAAATAGCCGCCAACATAACGGTTGATTTTGCAGTGCATGAAATAGACGGAACCGGCAAACACCTGCTGCCTGGCGTTATAGACGATCAGGTTCATTTTCGTGAACCGGGGCTTACCCATAAAGCTACTATTTACACCGAAGCTAAAGCGGCTATTGCTGGCGGTGTTACCAGTTTTATGGAGATGCCCAATACCGTGCCCAACGCACTAACCCAAGAATTACTGGAAGATAAATACCATACTGCTTCGCAAAGTTCGCTGGCTAATTATTCGTTTTTTATGGGCACCTCTAACAATAATGCAGACGAGGTTCTAAGAACAAATAACAGGCGTAAAGACGTTTGCGGCATCAAGATTTTTATGGGGGCATCTACCGGTAATATGCTGGTAGATAATTACCTAACCCTTGATAAAATTTTTCGGGAATCCGAGGTGCTGATAGCAACACATTGCGAAGATGAAAGGGTTATTAAACGAAATCGTGAAGCCCTTTCCGGCACAGTATTACAGCCCTTTCATCACCCCATTATCCGCAATGCCGAAGCTTGTTTTGAATCATCATTTTCGGCCATACAACTGGCTAAAAAATACAATACCAGATTACACATTCTGCATATTTCCACAGCAAAAGAACTACAGCTTTTTACCAACATGTTTCCGCTAAAAGAAAAACGTATTACTGCCGAAGTATGTGTGCACCATCTCCATTTTACCACCGATGATTATGAGCGGTTGGGTTATCAGATAAAATGCAATCCGGCCATTAAATCACCCGAAAATAAAGAGGCACTTTGGATGGGTTTACTAGATGACAGGCTGGATGTAATAGCCACCGACCATGCTCCACATACGATGGCAGAAAAAGGACTTGATTTCGGCAGCGAGCCTGTGGATTACGACCATGCACATGCCGGATTGCCACTGGTGCAGCACCCATTATTACTGATGCTTCATTATGTAAAAGAAGGCCGCCTTAGTGTGGAAAAAATGGTGGAGAAAATGTGCCATGCTGTAGCTGATTGTTTCGATATACAAGAGCGAGGCTACATACGGGAAGGTTACCACGCAGACCTTGTAATAGCAGATTTGAATAAGCCCATCACAGCTACAAAAGAAAATATTTTATACAAATGCGGCTGGAGTCCTTTAGAGAATTTCACCTTTCCTGCATCTATAGAAAAAACCTTTGTAAGCGGCCACCTTGTTTACAATAATGGCCATTTTGATGAAACACAAATGGGCAGCAGATTAAGGTTTGATAGGTAGTTTTAGGGTTAGGGGTTAGCGTTTAGGATTTAGGGTTTAGGAATTAGGAATTCACAAGTTTACAAGTTCAAAAGGGAATAGTGTGTAATAGAAGTTTACGTCTCACCACTCACGTCTCACCATTCATGATATTAAAATATGCAAATAGACCAAACAACACTTGCCGATCTTTCAATTTTTAATACCGATGAGGAGCAGTCGGTTTTTCATAAATTAAACCATACCCATACCGATGCCGGCAAGTTTTGGCTGAAACAATTTTTCAGCAAACCTTTTGATGAATTAGAAAAAATAGAACAGACCCAACAACTGCTGCAACTAATGCTAGAAAGGCAGCACCAATGGCCTACCATTATTAGCAACGGCACCATTATGGTGCTGGAAAAATTTTACGATACCGCAATAGATGATATACCAAAAAATCCCGACTCTATTTCGGCTTTTAGTTACAAAATACTTCACGGCCCGGATTACAGCATTATTAAATACACCATTGGTCATTGCATAGATTTTGCAAATGGATTACAACAAACCATTGCATTGTTTAACAGCCCGGAAGCCCCGCCACTGCTACATGCTGTAAATAATCGTATAGCACAACTGCTGCAACGGGAAGAGATGCTGGCAATGATAGCAGTAGTAGATAAAGCCAGGTTAAGCAAATCGAAAATGCTTCGTTTTGCCTTTTTTATCCGCTACCAATTTAAGCAGCAATTGTTAGAGCTGATAGACCTGCACGGCAAACTGGATGCCTGGAATGCGATGGCAACCGCGGTTAAAATTCATGGGCTGCATTTTCCCACGTTTTACCAAAAAGATGAGCCGATGGTAAATGCAAAACAGTTGTTCCATATACTGCTGCCGATACCTGTAGCTTACGATTTAAAAATGGATCAAAGCACAAACTTTATTTTTCTTACCGGAGCCAATATGGCGGGTAAAAGCACATTTATAAAAGCGGTTGGTGTAAGTGTGTACCTGGCCCATTTGGGTATGGGCGTACCGGCACAGGAAATGCAGCTAAGTTTGTTTCATGGCTTGCTAAGTAACATACAGGTAAACGACAATATTTTTAAAGGCGAAAGCTATTTTTTTAACGAAGTGCAACGTATAAAAAATACCATTATTAAAATAAACAATGGTAAAAAATGGCTGGTGCTGATAGACGAATTATTTAAAGGCACCAACGTACAAGATGCTATGAAGTGTAGCAGCACTGTGGTAAAAGGATTGGTAAAAATGCACCCCTCTTTATTTATTTTAAGCACCCATTTATACGAAATAGGCGAAGAATTGCAAGCCTATCCCAACATCGCTTTCCGTTATTTTGAAACCGCTGTACTGGAAGACCAACTTAACTTTAGCTACCAGCTAAAAGAAGGCATTAGTAATGATCGGATTGGGTATTTAATTTTAAGAAGAGAGAAGGTGGTGGAGCTGTTGGATGAATTGTAATCAAAAAATTTCAACAAAAAATCTAAACAAAGATTTCGTTTACAATTTCTTCATAATAAATTCATTTTAAGATAACCTAAATATAAAATTCTGCAACAGGTACCATAGCACTTTTGCAACTTAAAATACTGCAAATGCTTAAAACATTTACCCAATCCTTTTTATCGATTATTTTACTAACCACGCTGGCAACAATTACATACAGCCAAACGGTTATTACCCAGTGGAACTTTAACTCAGTTCCTCCGGATGGCGCCACTGCCACCGGCTCCATTTCTCCTTCTACTGGAGCTGGTACCTTAGTAAATACAAGTGGCGCTGCAGCCACATTTGCATCAGGAATAGCTGGCAATGGTTCTTCTGACCCAGCTGCTACCGATAATACCGGTTGGAGCCTTACAGGTTGGCCGGCTCAAGGCACCAATAACAAGACAATCGGTATCCGGTTTGCAGTTTCTACGGCCGGGCATACCGGCATTAGTGTCACATTCGATCTGCGACACAGTAATACAGGACCACGCCACTTAACCCTGCAATACACGACCGATGTAACTGCTGCTACGCCTACCTGGGTAGACTTTGCTACCACAACCACCACAGCCGGCGACACTTGGTTTCCACGCTCCTACAACCTGTCGGCCATTACGGCACTTAATAACAATGCAAACGCTGGCTTTAGGGTGGTAGCAGCTTTTGATCCGGCAGGTACTGCTTACCTCCCATCTAACCCAGCCAGCAGCTATGCCACCACAGGCACCTGGCGGTTTGATATGGTAACGGTAAAAGGAACATCAGCCGGTAGCGATGTTACCCCGCCGGTAGCACAATCGTTTCAGGTAACTTCTGCCACCACCTCTTTTATTAAATTTAGCGAGGCAGTTACTGGTGCAACGGCTACCAATCTGGCTAACTATTTATTTAGCCCGGCACTTACTATTTCCAATGCAACGCTATCTGCAACCAACGACACCGTGTTTCTAACACATGTTCCTTTAGTAAATGGCCAGCCCTACACACTTGCCGTTAGCGGCGTACAAGATCTGGCTTTGAATACCATGGCCAATACCAATTTCAATACTGTTTTTAATGGCTCTTTACCCAACCTTGTTATTACAGAAATCATCCATTCGCCTAACGATATTGAAAGTGTAGAAGTGTACAATGCCGGTACTACGGCCTTTAATCTTGGTGGCCTTAAATGGACCAATGGAACTACAGGTAATTTTCCCGAAGTGAGCCTTGCAGCCGGTGCCATAGCTACATTTGCAACAGCACCAGCTACCGCTGCTACCAGCTTAAATATATCTCCAGTTTACACCATTCTTAATGGCCTTGGATCTTCAGACGATATATTGGTCATCCGCAATTCGCTTAACCAGGTTGTGGACAGTGTATCTTATTTTGTAGGTACTAATGGCTGGCCCACAGCGCCCATTGGTGTGTATGGCTATTCGTTTGAACTGAACGCCGCAACCAATGACAATAACCTTGGCAGCAACTGGATAGCGCCTCAAAATCCGGTAAAGCCCCAGCCGGTTGTTGGGGTTATAAGAGCTACGCCGGGCGTATACCCAACACCACCTTACACACCCACTAATGCCAGTGTAAGTTTTACCACAATTAAAACAAGTGTTACAGAAAACAGCACTACCGTAAATATCATTGCTATTCTGGCAGGTGGAGGCGCATTGCCATCATCTATCGACATAGAATTGTTACCCATATCCACCACCACCACAGGTAGCGATATTACGTTACCTACTTCGCTGCAATTTAACTGGGCGGCCAATGCCAACAATGTTAGAGACACTATTGTAATCACCATCAATAACGATGCCCTGCCAGAAAATGCAGAGTATTTTATTGTTCGGTTTGTGAACCCTGTTAACATTACATTACCCCCTGCTTCGGCCAATCATTTTACTGTAGTAATAAGCGATGATGATAAAGTAGCTCCAACGGCTTTGCAATCCATTTCCCTCAACCATACTGCTTCTTTTAGCAATGGTGCACCCGCTAGCAACTCTGCCGAAATAGTAGCCCACGACCCTGCATCTCAGCGGTTGTTTATAGCCAACTCAATTGGTGCCAAAATAGACATCGTAAACTTCAGCAACCCTGCTGCAGCTACACTTATTTCCTCCATACCAATGGCAACTTATGGCAATATCAATTCGATAGCCGTTAAAAATGGTGTGGTAGCCGCCGCTATTGAAAACACCATTCCCGAAGATGCAGGCAAGGTGGTTTTCTTTACTACCAATGGCGTTTTTATTAGCCAGGTAAATGTAGGCGCCATGCCGGATATGATTGTATTTACAAACGATGGCAACAAAGTACTTACTGCCAACGAAGGCCAGCCCAAATCTGACTACAGCGTGGATCCCGAAGGTTCTGTATCAATAGTAGATATTTCGGGTGGTGTGGCAGCAGTTACCCAGGCCAATGTGACCACCGCAGGTTTTGCCGGGTATAATAACGACACGGTTGCTTTAAGGGCTGCGGGTCTTCGCATTTTCGGGGGCAATTTCCCTTCTGTAGCCAAGGATATGGAACCAGAATACATCACATTTTCTGAAGATGGGCTAACCGCCTATGTTGCCTGCCAGGAAAACAATGCCATTGTAACCATCAATATTGCCACCAGCACTGTAACTGCCATACGCCCATTGGGTACAAAAAACCATGGCCTTACCCGCAATGCTTTAGATATTAACGATCAGGGCGGTGTAGTAGAAATAGCCAACTGGCCGGTAAAGGGCGTGTATATGCCAGATGCAATAGCATCCTATTCTATTGCCGGACAAACCTATTTGGTAACAGCCAACGAAGGCGATGCCAGAGATTATAGTGCATATTCTGAAGTAATAAGAGCCAGCACTCCTAGCTATGTTTTAGACCCAACGGTGTTTCCTTATGCCGATGCGTTAAAAGCCAATATAGGCCGGTTAAATATTACAACCGCCTCTGGTGATACCGATGGCGATGGCGATTTTGACGAAATACATGCATATGGTTCCAGATCCATTTCTATATGGAATGCCACTACCGGCGCTTTGGTGTGGGATAGTGGAGATGATATGGAATTAATAACTTCTAAACACTCTGTGTATGGTGCTATTTTTAATGCCAGCAATGCCAATAACACCCTTAAAAATCGTAGCGATGATAAAGGCCCCGAACCAGAAGGCGTAACAATTGCCGAAATCAATGGCCGCACATTTGCCTTTATAGCATTAGAAAGAATTGGCGGCTGCATGGTGTACGATGTTACAGACCCGGCAAAACCGGTGTATGTGGATTATAAAAACACCCGTACCGTAGCTGCCTTTGGTGGCGATAACGGATCAGAAGGAATTATTTACATAAGTGCGACTAATTCGCCCACCGGCAATGCCATTGTTATTTTGGCCAACGAAGTTTCCTCTACCCTTTCGTTTTTTACGATAGACCAAACGGCTTTGGATATTTCGCTAGCAGGTATTACAGCCATTAATACTGGCAGCCGCCACCGCTTAGAGTGGAACACAGTAGGCGAAGCCACCGGAGATCGTTTTGAAATAGAAAAAAGTAAGGATGGTGTTACTTTTAGCCTGCTGGCAACAATGGCTGCTAATGGCCGCCCCTCTGCTTATGTTTACAGCGACAAACAGCCATTTAAAGGCATCACCTATTACAGAATTAAACTCAAGCATATTTCAGGAAGCGTAACATATTCTCCAATTGTTTCTGCTTCGCTCAATAAGGTAAATGCCTTTGTGGAAGTATATCCCAATCCGGTAAAAAATATGTTGGCAATCAGGCTTGCCGAACAGCCATTAGCACCAATACAGGCACAATTGCTGGATGTAAAAGGAAAGCTTTTGAAAACCATTTCACTACAATCGCAGCAGGTTAGCGTAGATATGGCCGGCCTGCCAGCAGGTATTTATATGCTTCGTTATTTTGATAATGCACAAATGCAGACCATTAAGATTACAAAACAATAAGTCTGTTACTTTACTTCAAAAGCCTGCCATTTTAAAATGGCAGGCTTTTTTTATGATGACCAATATGGCTGACCCTATTTCTAAAAATGACTTTTCCAGCCATTTTCTTACTTTCAACTTTCTTTAAAATAATTTCAATTCAGTTATTTATATTTTATGCTGATAAAAACCTTTGGCAGTGCAGTTTTTGGTGTGGATGCACAAACGATTACCGTAGAGGTGGATGTGAACAATCAGGGCAAGCCAGATATTATTTTGGTGGGCTTGCCAGATAGTGCCGTAAAGGAAAGCATGGAACGGGTGGAGAGTGCCATTAAAAGTAACGGATACAAAATGCCCCGTACCAAACTAGTGGTAAACCTGGCTCCGGCCGACATTAGAAAAAGTGGCACCGCCTTCGATCTGCCCATTGCCATAGGCCTGCTAGGTGCTACCGAGCAACTGGAAAACTATGAGGCTTTAAAAGATTATGTGATTATGGGCGAACTGGCTTTAGATGGTGAATTACGACCCATTAAAGGTGCACTGCCCATTGCCATACAGGCACGTAAAGAAAAGTTTAAAGGTTTTATTTTACCCAAACAAAATGCCCGGGAAGCAGCCATTGTAAACGACCTGGAAGTGTATGGCGTTACCCACTTAAACGAGGTAACCGATTTTTTTGAAGGCAAAAATGTAATACCTAAAACCGTAGTGGATACCAGAGAAGAATTTTACCATGCACAAAGCAGCTACGATATAGATTTTGCCGATGTAAAAGGCCAGGAAAATATTAAAAGGGCTTTGGAAATTTCGGCAGCCGGTGGCCACAATGCCATACTGATAGGCCCGCCCGGTGCAGGCAAAACCATGCTGGCAAAACGCCTGCCAACCATACTGCCGCCACTGAGTTTAGGCGAAGCTTTAGAAACCACAAAAATTCATAGTGTAGCGGGTAAGTTGCAGGAAAACTCTACCCTTATTACAAGGCGTCCATTCCGGTCGCCGCATCATACTATTAGCGATGTGGCACTTGTTGGAGGCGGTAGTAATCCGCAACCGGGAGAAATTTCTTTAGCACATAACGGTGTACTTTTTTTAGATGAATTACCAGAGTTTAAACGCACCGTTTTAGAAGTGATGCGGCAGCCGATGGAAGAAAGAAAAGTAACTATCAGCCGGGCAAAAGTATCACTGGATTTCCCAGCTAGTTTTATGCTGATAGCCAGTATGAACCCCTGCCCCTGCGGCTATTTTAACCACCCCGAAAAAGACTGTACCTGCGGCCCCGGTATTGTACAGCGTTACCTGGCAAAAATTAGCGGGCCGCTGCTAGATCGTATCGATTTACATGTGGAAGTAACACCCGTACCTTTTAGCGAACTGAGCAGCGATGCACAATACGAACGCAGCGAAAGCATTCGGGAACGGGTAATAAAAGCAAGAGAAATACAAAGCATCCGCTATCAGGGTCATGAAGGCATTTATGCCAATGCACAGATGAGCAGTAAATTATTAAAAGAAGTTTGTGTGCTGGATAAGCCCGGCAGCAACTTGTTAAAAGTTGCTATGGAAAAGCTCAACCTCAGTGCCCGTGCCTACGACCGCATTCTTAAAGTTAGCCGCACCATTGCCGACCTTGCTGGCACCGAAAACATAAGGCCCGAACATTTAGCAGAAGCGATACAATACCGGAGTTTGGATAGAGAAGGCTGGGGAGGATAATTTGGATTTACAATTTGTGATTTTGGATTTACGATTTTTCTATTCTATAATTAGCTATTTTATTGGCCCGGCTTTTTTACTACTATGAAGCGACATTGGCGAACGTTGTAAATCCCGTAGCATTACGCGACTCCGTTCAACTATCGGCTACTATTAAACTTCCCTCACTGCACACATTCTCTCACTAATAATAAATCGTCGTCCGTGTTATTAAATACTTTCTTCGACCATATCTACATCATTACCCTGCAACGGGCTACCAACAGGCAGGAGCAAATAAAAACGGATTTGAACGGGCTCAATTACACCTTCTTTTTTGGTGCCGATAAAAACGATTTTAAAATTGACACGTTAAAAGAAATCGGCATTTATGACGAAGCATTGGCCATAAAAAACCACTGCTATAAAAAGCCCTTGAGAGACGGCCAACTCGGCTGCAGCTGGAGCCACCGTATGGTGTACGAAGATATGCTGGCCAAGGGTTTTACCAAAGTGCTGATACTGGAAGATGATGTAAAACTGAATAAAGATTTACTCCCAAATTTTGAGAAAGCAATAGCTGAATTGCCTGCCGATTGGGAACTACTCTACCTTGATTATTCCAGGCATGAAAACCGAAATATTCTTAAAAGAAGCCGGCAGTTCTGGTATCATATCCAACGCTTTTTTGGTGGGCTTACATGGACGCACAAAACCATCCGCAACCTTTACCCACGGCCATTTTCTGCCAATCTAAAACTGGCAGGCTTTCATGATTATACCGATGCGTATGCCATAACAAACCATGCCGCAGGCAAGCTGCTAAAGCTGCAAACACCCATTCAATATGTAGCCGATAATTTACTGGCTTATGCCTGTAGTAATGAACTGGTGAAGGGCTTTATCGTTACAGAAAAATTATTCTCACAGCATTCGCAAAGCACCAATCCCGAAGATAGCTATGTGAATGAATGATAATGGATATTTTTTTAATAGACAATTGATAACTGGATATTTCGTAATCGACTCGGAGACATGATTTGAATATTTGCACATTTCCTCATTTGCACATTTTACACCGGCACTTCCATTATCACCCTCGCTCCTTTTCCCAGTGCCGATTTTATTTCCAATCTTCCTTTCAGCAGTTCAGCTCTCTTCTTCATATTTACAAGCCCATTGCCACTATCTGCAATCTTTGTATCAAAACCTTTACCATCATCTTCAATTAACATCACCAGGTTTTTTCTATATAGTTTTATTACAATATGAGCCCGTGTACACTGCGAATATTTGGCAAGGTTATTTACCGCTTCTTTAAAAATAAGAAACAAATCCCGCCTTTTTTCAGGATCGATTTTAATATCGTTCAGCGACTCTTCGGCCTTAAACTGGTATTCAATATCCTTGGCTTCCAGCATGTTGGTAGCATACTCTCTCATACGGGCTACAATGCGTTGCATGTTATCGTTAATGGGGTTTATGCTCCATACTATATCGTCCATGGCTTCCATCATCCGCTGGCTGTTGTCGCTTATTTTATCTATGTATTCGCTGGTTTTTTGGGTGTCTGTCTGCACTTTTCGCTTGGCCATTTCGCTTAGTATATTAATGGTGCTAAGGGTGCTGCCCATATCATCATGCAGATCCCGGGCTATGCGATTCCGCACTTTTTCCATAGCCAGTATTTTATTTAACCGCACCTGGTACAGCATATAAATGATTGCAATAAAAATGCCGCCACAAATGCAGTAGAACCAAATGGTGTTCCACCACGGTGGGTTAATGCGAATTTTGAAAGCACTTACAGGCCCTGGGTTACCTTCGCTGTTTTCGGCAAATACTCGGTATGTATAAAGCCCTGGTTTTAAGTTAGCAAAAGACGATATAAGATAATTATTGGTTTTAATCCAATCGTCTTGCAGCCCTTCTAACTGGCAGTAGTAGGTAAGGCGGCCGTAGTTTAAAAAGCTGAGAGCCGCAAATTCGATAGTCATAAAATTTTCCTTGTAGCTCAGTTCTAGTACACTATTTCCATATAATACCGAATCTATATTCAATACTGCATTCAGCACTTTTACCTGTGTAATTTCCACCCGTGGCGCCACTTTACTAGTTTCGAGGCTATCGGGATAAAACCACTCAAAGTCTTTATTGGTAGCCGAAATAATTTTGCCATCGCTCAATTTCATAAGGCCACCCATCTGAAATTCATCATTGAGCATACCATCTTTTTTACCAAAGCGTACTATCTTTTTAGAAGGCCAGCCAATTTTATAAAAGCCGTCGCCAGTGCCAGCCCACAGGTTACCATTGTTATCTTTCTGCAGGCTCAGTATCAGGTTACTTAGCAGCCCGTCGGCTGTTGTTACATGGTCGAATGTACCGGTACGTTTATTAAAAATATTAATGCCCATGGTAGTGGCCACTACCAAAAGGCTGTCGTTATACTCCAGCATATCGCAGCATATATTACCCGAAATGGTGCTTAGGTCGTTATCATCCGACCGATAGGCTTTTTTTACTTTTCCTGTTTGCTGATCTATTTCTACAAGGCCACTATATTGTGTAGCAGCCCATAGCCTGTTTTGTTTGTCTATCACCATCCGTACTATATTACCCAGGTTTTCTATTACAGGATACTTATCATCTGCATAACGTATAAAACGGCCGGTACCTTTATTCAGTTTTACCAGCAGGCCATGCTGCGTACCAAACCACAGGTTGCCGCGGTTATCTTCTTTTATACATCTAATGGTTCGCTGATCAAAGGCAGAATCGTTATAAAATCGGAAACTTTTTGTTTTTACATCGTACATGATTAACCTGCCCATCTGGCATCCAATCCAAACCTGGCCGCTGTCTTTTGTTTGATGAAAACTCCAGATTAAATCGTAGTTGGCATCGTTTTTTTGGGCGCCAAAGAGATATTGCTTTTGTTGGTTCAGCCGCTGATCGTATTCTAAAATGCCCCCACCCCAGGTGCCTGCCCATATTTTACTACCGGCCAGTTCTGCAAAATGGTTAAAATACTGATTGGCGGGCAAGCCAGTGGCTGGATTGATAAAATTGCCGATATGAATCTGCTGCGATGTGGCGTTAAAAACATACACGCCGTTATCGGTAGCCACCCATATATTTCCTTCTCGGTCTTCGCACAAAGTGGTGGCGGCATCCGCATCAAAACCCACTCCAAAAGCATTGGCTTTATTTACTTCGTAAAAAAAATCTGTTTGTGGTTTCCACACCTGAAAGGGTGGTGAACCTGTAAGCCACACATTGCCAAATTTATCTTGGTGGTGGCGAAAATTACCAGGGCTTAAAGGCTTGTAGGTTTCAAATTTTTTGAGAAAAAGATGGTAGCGATCGTATTCGTAATGGCCATTAACAGTCTTGTTTTCGGGGTATAAAGTGGTAATCCAAAGTTTTAAAAACTTATCTATAAACATACCTGTTACCTGCACTCCATAAAATTTAGGATTGGCCAACACCGGATGCCCCTTGGGGTTATTGGTATAGTCGTACATTTTTTTTTGTTGCATATCGGCGTATGCAATGCCGCTGTCTGTAGCTATCCAATAATTGCCGGTGGCTGGTTCTTCTATAAGGTTTCGCACTTTCCAGCGGTGGGCAGGTATGTGGGCTGTGGCAGCCACAAAATGTCCGGTTTTGGTATTGAACCAAAGCATACCGGCCTCTTTTGTAGCCATCCATATATTTTTTTTACTGTCTTCAAAAAAATTATACACCAACAGGTCTGAGAGCAAGGTATCTACATCCACAGGTATGCGGTGAAGCCGATTATTGGTGGTATTTAGTATGGCCACCCCGTTATGGCATACCACCCAGATATTAAAGGCGTGATCTTCAAAAATTTTAGCCACATTATCCGATGGCAACGAAAACGGATCACCAAAAACTTTATGCCAAGTCATAAACCGTTGCCCGTCGTATCGTTGCAGTCCGTTTTGTGTAGCCATCCATATATACCCTTTATGGTCTTGCATCATATCGTTTACCACCCGGTGTGCCAGCCCATCCTGCGTGCCTATATGCTGAAAGGTGTAGCTTACTTTAGGTGTTTGGCCTTGCAGTATAGTGCCAACGAGTAAAAGCAGGCAAGTAAAACGAATATTTTTTTGCATAAGTGTGATCCAAAGTTACATTAATGCTAACGCTGTTAAAGATAAACAGGCAAAACGGGTGTATTTAAAATTGTAGCAGGTACCAAACGTTCTTACGGAACGAAATTGCCAGCTCTACTATATTCTACTGCCCACTAGTCGTCCCTTCGGTACGTTTCGTAGGTAGTAAATTAATGATACATGGGTGCTTTCGTTCCGTAGGAACGATTGGTGTATTTGATTTTTTGGGACGACAATATTAAATGCACTCGGTAAAACAAGTTGCTTATGTGATACAAATTAGGGATAGATGCATTGTAGGGTTATGCGAAGTGGCCAGTAAGAAGTATAGATATCATCAATTAGGCAAAAGCCTTTGTAAAAAAAAACTGTTCCGCCTTTTTTGGGCAAAACAGTTTTACTACTAAAGAAGCCAATAAAGCTTACAACCGCACTACTTTAAAATTCATCCTGCTACCAATAACAATTACAATTAATACTTGGTACAAACAACTGGGCATAGCTGGTGCTGTTTACACGGGTAATACCTTCGGTAATATTTATTTTACTACACATGGTTATGCTGCTTGCAGCATAAAAGGTTACACCAGATTTTTAGGCCCCGGTATAGCGTATCTGCAACTCGTTGGCAAAAGAAATTTGCTACAAATGCCAATTATACCATTGTTAGTAACGGCTTTAGCCATATTGATTACTTTCTGCTCTGCATCCGTTTGCTGATTACAAACCTGGTTTTCGTTAGTACACTTATCTACTGCAAAACATAAAATATATGGGCTTTTTGTAATGTTTTTTTTTCGACAGGGGCTACTGGATTGTGGCCGGTGTTAGCAGCGGCGTTTTACCTTGTTATTGGTGTACTGCATACCTGGCAAAAGAGTGCAAGTGGCATTATGTAGATACTGGTGGCGGGGCTGCACCAGGGATAGTAGTGAAAAGCCCGCAAAGCCGCATTGGGTGTATGATTTGCGAAGCTGGAGTAAACGAGATGCGGCTGCGGACTTGTAACGGATAGCCCGCCCGGGTGCCCAAAATCCCTTTTTTGGTTTTATGAATTGGGTTTTGTATATACGGTCTTCTCATTTATATACCAATCGTGCATTTTTAAAAGCCTTTGGGTTACGCTACACCTAATAATATGGTAAAAGAAAAACCTGCTTATCAACCAACACAAAGGAAGCCTTGTGTTATAGGGAAACATACAGCCGACACCACCCCTGGCTGTGCCTCAGTGTTAAATGAATGCTAACATAGACCTTGGTTTTATGGCCTTTACCACATGCTTATGTGATGCATTTAGAAACCTTTACTTGCAACCTTGGGGATGAGTGGCAATTAAATGGTATAAAAGGCAACATAAAGATTATACTTACTCAATACTGGGATTTACGGCCATCATTTATACATCATCATGCGATTGTGGAGGTGTAGTTTGCGAGGCATTTTTGCACTGTCAATCACAAATAACAACCACTAAAAAAAATAAAATGAAAACAATTCTTTCTGCCTTAACCGGCCTGATTCTTACAGCAACTAACGTATCTAACGCAACTGCTGCAGAAGTAAAAACCAACCGCTATGTACTGGCCAATAAGGCTGTATCGCAATCGTACAACAACATTGTAGTTCGTGGCAATGTGGATATTATACTGGTACAGGGCACTAGCAACCAAATGACACTAGAAGGCTACCAAAACGATTTGGGAAATGTAACTCTAAATGTAAGTGGCAATACGCTTTATGTAAATTCCATCGCCAAAACAAAAGGTACAAAACCGGTAGTGTACATACCTGTAAGTGATCTTCGTTTTCTTAAAGTACAAGGCAACAGTAATGTAAGCACACTAGGTTATTTAAAAGGAACCGATATGGTGATAGAGCTAGCTTCTGAGTGTCATGTATCTATAAAAACTACTGCTAACGTTCGCATCTCTGAATTTAGCAGCAATGAGTATGTAGTGGACAAATGGGAAATGGCATCTTTGTAAGCGCTTGCTTTTATAAAAGCAACACCTGGCATTTTGCAACATTTTAACATGAACTAAAAATGGCTATGAACAAAAAAATAAACATCCATGCATCCATCGTTGGCATGCAGTACCAGCAAATACTGTATGCCAGCGATGCCATGGGTTTAGTTTTTTAGAAACTTCTCTCACATTTATTAACCACCCTTCGCAGACCCAACATAGCTTTTATCCGCTACATAGGCATGTAGCTACTACACGCATATAAAGTGAAGTTAAAAGGATTGATTACCGAATTCGCCCATCCATAGGCCCAAAAATATTTACCACCCGGTTTATTAAATGTATTATGTGGGTAAATATTGGGGTTTGATAGAATAAAAATGAACAAATTCTTTACTGGCAGTTATTGCTCCAGATTACCATTGTGCTTTTTTGTAGGCTTTAGGGTTTACTAACAAAAACCAAGGCGAATAACCTGGCCTGAAATGGTTTGGTACTAAAGGCAACAGCAGACTGTGAGTTTTTTCAGTAAGGTTAAATGAAGCATTGCACCGCTTAATGATATAGCTTAACGTATTGCTTACAGTAAATTTCGGTGTATTAAAATGCGCCTCCCTTCTGCCATTTTCTTCGGCAAAACATCTATCAAAGTAAATTTCAACAAGGCTTTCAGCCCTTTTCTTATAGGCTAATCGGCAATAAGCGTTACTACTTTACTTGTAGCTTGGCCCTGCAGGTTATTGTTAATAATAAAAATTTGCAAATCGGTATGGGATTGGGGCAAATTTTTATTGGTAAAATAGGTATAGAAAAAGAAGCATTAAGGCTTAAAAACCCCGTTGCCTTCTTACCTGCCCTGTTTAATTAATATTTGCATTCCAGCTTTATTCTGACTTCAGGCCACTTTTTATTATCACTTTTATTGCGTTTGTAAGAGCTGCGTGGCCTTCGGCAAAAAGAATCTCTGTCCTACACTCGTTTCCGGTTCTAAATTTTATTGTTACCTATTAATACAGTTGCCATTTTATGGCCAACCTTGGGGTAAAAACTGCCTTGCACATTGGTGTACTAGTACCTAAGCCTAATGAGAATGCTTACATCAGGGTTAAAATTTTATTTTGTGCTGTATTGCAACAAAGCAAACACTGTGGTACATAGAAAAATTACCGATTAAATTTGTTTGATTATATTTTTTTACAAGACTATGATTTTTCGGTGTTGGCCACTTATTTTTGCAGCTATTTAATAGTTTTCAAAAATATGTCTACAACAGCGATTCCGGCAGGAACAAAATGGTGGAGCGGTGGTAAAAGCCCCTTTAATCTCAGTTATGGTAAGTTGATGATGTGGTATTTTTTGATGAGTGATGCCTTTACATTTGGGGCATTTCTTATCAGCTACGGCACCATCCGCTTTAGTGCCAACTATTGGGCCGACCCCAACCATGTGTTTAGTGCTTTCCCCGGCATGGGCCATGCTAACCTGCCTCTGGCGTTTGTTAGTGTAATGACCTTTATATTGATTATGAGTTCTGTAACGATGGTATTGGCCGTACATGCAGGCCACCACATGCAGAAGAAAAAGGTAGAAATTTATATGCTTTGGACTATTTTGGGTGGCATTTTATTCCTGCTTTGCCAAGCCTGGGAGTGGACGCACCTGTTGACGGGAGAACACAATGTATTGGTACAAAATGCAGATACTGGAAAATTTTCAATTGAGCAGTGGGCACAAACCACGGTTAGAAATCCGTGGGGGCCAGCTGTACACGAGGAAGAATTAAAAACATTAGGGCTTTCTGTACCAGCTGGTGAGCATGTGTACCTGCCTGGCCCAAAGGCTTTCGGAGGTTACTTTTATGGCATTACAGGTTTCCACGGGTTTCACGTACTTAGTGGTGTAGTAATTAATATTGTAATGTACATTAAAGCTAAAATGGGCCATTTTGAACAACGTGGACATTACGAAATGATTGAAAAAGCAGGTTTGTACTGGCACTTTGTAGATTTAGTTTGGGTGTTTGTGTTCCTGTGTTTTTATCTGCTATAATCATCCGTTTCATTTTTATTCATTCGTACTTTTATCATTCAGAAAAATTTTATATGAGCCACGCTGTTGCATCTTCATCAGAAATTTCGTTTGCGCCGCCTGCAGGCAGTAGCACCAAACACATTTGGAAAGTATTTTGGATTTTGTTAGGTATCACCGCAATTGAGTTGGTTTTAGGTCTTGCTATGTATGCTTATTTTCCCGAACCAGGTTTTGCTAAGAATTTAATTAAAGGCATTATTATAATTCTATCGCTGGCCAAAGCATTTTACATAACTGCATCTTTTATGCACTTGGGCGATGAAATAAAGAACATGATTATGACCATCATTGTTCCGTTGTTATTATTTGTTTGGTTTATTATCGCTTTTTTATACGAAGGCAGTAGCTGGAAAGAACTCCGGAATACAAATGCCGGCAGTACCAAAGACCAAACCAAAACCGAACAAGTAGAAAAACCTGCCGCCAAACCAGGGGCAGAGAAGTAAGTATAGTACCTTTTAAACATAAAAAAGAAGCGGTTGCCTTTAAATAGCAGCCGCTTTTTTTATTACATTACTAGAGGAATGTAACCATAAAATTACACGTTGATACAGCATAAATGACCATTAAGTAAATTAGCCATTACGTGTTCAAAATTTTTGTGTAGTAGCATAATATTTGTTTAAGATTATTGGCCATCCGTTGTGCTTATTGTTGTTTGCTTATTGGCTTTTGCCCTTTGCCTTGTACATTTGCAATACTTAAAAAAAAGCATGAACAAAGGGGCAATAGCAGGACTGATGATAACGCTGATAATACCAATTGCTTGTTATTTCGTAATGAATAGTATGGGCGAAGGTGCTGTAAATATGCCCCGCCGCTATTTTGATGATTCAGTAATAACGGTAAATAAAAATGGTAAAAATACCACCGATACACAATGGCATAGGGTACGAAATTTTACACTAACCGATCAACTGGGCAAGCCCTTTATTTTTGACAGTGTTAAAGGAAAAATAGTAGTTGTAAACTCTTTTTTTACCCGCTGCCCCAATATTTGCCCCGGGCTTACCCGCAACATCCGCAGGCTGCAAAAGAGCTACGAAGAACCAAAAAATAAAAAATATACCGATACTTCATCTGTGATGTTTGTATCACTTAGCATCGATCCGCAAAGAGATTCTGGGTACGAGCTTAAAAAATTTGCCGACAGATTTGCAGTAAACAGCGACAACTGGAGCTTGCTTACCGGCCCCAAAGAAGAAATTTACGATCTGATGCGGCACGAATTCAGAATTCCAGCATCAGACGGTGGAGTAATAGATAGCAATTTTATACACTCCGAAAAAATTATACTGCTAGATAAATACCATGTAGTTCGTGGTTATTACAATGGCTTAGACAGTGTTTCGCTTAGTAAACTTGCAGATGACATTGGTAAGCTTACCCTAGAAAAAGACAAAAACAAACCTTCGTTATTTAAAAAATACCTACCCATTATTTGGCTGCTTATTTTGGTGCCGTTTATTGTTTTTACAGGTATGTTTTTTTTGAACAAAAGCAGAAAAGAAGTTACCGGTTAAGCAATGAGTAGTAGGCACCCAAATTCTACTTTATCCTATTTTCATTATCCATTATCCACTAAAAATTATCCATTAAAAAGATGTTACCGCCTAGTTTAAAGAAGAATGACAAAACAGCAAGGTTGCTAATATTAACTGTTTCATTTGTTGTGTTTGCAGTAGTAGTGGCATTGGGCAAGATACAAATACAGGTAAACCCTGGTTTTGATGTACACATTTTTGCTGCAATAAATGCCTTTCTTAATTCGGCAGTGGCTCTGTTATTGGTAGCTGCTTTAATGGCAGTGAAGCAAAAAAAATATGCACTGCACAAAAAATTAATGCTGTCTGCCATTGTACTGTCGGTGCTGTTTCTTGTGTTTTATATAACTTATCACCTACTTACTGGCGAAACAAAATTTGGGGACACTAATCTGGATGGTGTATTAAGCGACACTGAAAAACTAGCAGCTGGCTCGGTAAGAATCGTTTATTACTTTATACTAGGTACGCACATTGTTTTAGCCGCAGCAATACTTCCGTTTATTTTATTTACCGCTTACCGAGCTTTAATAGCAGAGTATGCTACCCATAAAAAATTAGCTCGTATTACATGGCCCATCTGGTTTTATGTGGCAGTTACTGGGCCGGTGGTTTATTTTATGATAAGTCCATATTATGGTAATTAGCTAACAAAATATTTTTAATTTTTACACGATGCCAACTTTCTTAAGGTTGGCATTGTGTATTATGGAATTGTATATGCTACATTTCAATATTGAAACCTGGTTTTTGATACTGTAGGAGCAAAAATTTTTATTTATAGTTGCAAAAACCTTCGCAATCGGCATTTTCAAACAGCTTCTTAGTAACAAAAATTTAACAAATAAGCTATTATTTCCTAATTTCGGAATTCACCAATTAACAAATCTCGTATGAAAAAAATTTTGACAAGCGTTATCCTGCTTTTATCAGTGGGATATTTAAATGCACAAACGGTAACCGGAAGTATTTCCGGAAGTGGAAAACCTATAGCAGGAGCCAGTGTTTTAGCACCGCCGGGTGGTAAGGGCGTTACTTCTGATGCTGATGGTAAATTTACCCTTAAGCTTGCAGAAGGTAAGTACAGCGTCACCGTATCTTCTTTAGGTTTTACTTCTAAAACCCTGGATGTAATTTTAAAAGCAGGCGAAGAAAAGCAACTGGACTTTATGCTAGATGCTGCAGATAACAGCCTCGATGATGCCATTGTAGTGGGTACCCGTTCGCAACCACGATCTTCTATAAGCAGTGCACTACCGGTAGATAATGTAGATGCAGCTACACTTAAAAGTACGGGTCAGCCTTCTTTTGATAAAGCATTGCAATACAGGGTTCCCTCATTTAATACTGTAAACACGCCTGTAAACGATGCCTCTACCTTGCTGGATCCTTACGAAATAAGAAACCTTGGCCCAAGCCGTACCTTAATTTTAATTAATGGCAAAAGAAAAAATCTCAGCTCATTACTATATGTTCAGTTTGCACCCGGCCGTGGTGAAACCGGTGCAGATATTAGCGCCATACCAGTGGATGCTATAAAAAATGTAGAAATTTTACGAGATGGTGCATCTGCCCAATATGGTTCGGATGCCATTGCAGGTGTTATGAACGTAGTTTTAAAAGATAAATACCAATACACATCGGTAAACATCACCGCAGGTGGCACTAGCAAAGGCGATGGTGGTTCTTACGGTTTGAGTTTAAACAGTGGCAGCAATTTTGGTAAAGGCTTTATTAACTATACGGTTGCCGTAAGCCAGCAGGACAATGCTGTTCGTTCGGGCATAATTGATATTCCTACAGAAATAGCCACATTCGGCAACTCTGGTTTGCCCAACACTGCTCCGGTAAATAAAGCCATCATAGATTATTTGGCTAAATACCCAACCGGCAATAACAGAAACGGAACCGGTGCCACTACCGCAGCCAAATTTTTAGTTAACGCTGGCATACCAATGGGGAATAAAGGAATGCTTTATGCCAATGCAGCCTATGTAGCCAAAAGTGTAGAGAGCAATGCCAATTACCGCACCCCATACTGGATGAGTGATTTTGGTTTGCTAACTCCGGCAGGCACTACCTACAAAGGATATGAACCAACTTTTAAAGGCGACCTTAGCGATTACAATGCTACAATAGGTTACAAAAGCGAAACCAACGGCTGGAAACATGATGTAAGCTTAACCGTTGGTGGCAATAAACAATTATACACGGTAGACAATACCATCAACGCTACATTGGGTATTAGAAGTCCTACTTCTTTTAAACCAGGCGGTTACAACTTTAGCCACGTAGTAGGTAATATCGATATTTCTAAAAGCATTACCGACAATTTTGCAATTGGTTTTGGTAGCGAGGTAAGAAAAGAAACCTACCAGATTATTGCCGGAGATACAGCCTCTTATTCAGGTGAAGGTGCAAACTCGTTTCCTGGCATCAGGGCCGAAAATGCTACAACGAACAGCCGCTACAACTTAGGTGCTTACTTTGATGCAAGCTGGGATGTGTCTCCAGATTTTCAATTAAACGGTACTGTACGTGCCGAAAAATACAGCGATTTTGGAAGTGCTTCTGTAGGTCGTATTTCATCCCGTTATAAAATTGCAGGAGATAAATTTGTGGTTCGTGGATCTGTATCTAGCGGCTTTAGGGCACCTACTTTGCACCAGATATATGCCCAATCTACACAGGCTGCATTTGTTGGTGGTACTATTCAGTTATCTGGCTTGTTTAATAATAACAGTAGGCAGGCTTTTGCACTTGGTATTCCTAAACTTACCCCCGAAAAGTCTAACAACTTTACACTGGGTGTTGGTTTAAAACCAGCTAAAAACCTCAGTATCACTTTAGACTATTATAACATTACTATTAAGGATAGAATTGTATATAGCTCCTCCATTTCTTCTTCTAACCCCAGTAGCACTTTGGGGCAAATTCTTTCCACCGCAGGTGTAAAAACCATCCAGTTTTTTATTAATGGTATTAAAACAAATACCCAGGGTATAGACTTTGTAGGCAGCTATAGAAATCTCCGTTTAGGTAGTGGAAAGCTGGCCCTTAACCTTGCAGGTAATTTCACATTGGCTAACGATATTAAAGGCGAACCAAACACACCGGCAGCTATAAAATCAGGCGGAGCCTCAATATTAAACACTCAGATAAAATCCTTGCTTACAGAAAGCAGGCCTCTGTACAAGGTAATTTTTGGATTTGATTATGAAGTGGGCAAATGGAATTTTAACCAGAATAACACCCTGTTTGGCTCCACAGCCTTCCAGGATTTGGATAATGGCGGCAGCGATATGGAAAATATTAAGCAGAAATTTAAAGCAGCTTTGGTTAGCGATTTAAACATTGGCTATAACATTTCCAGCAAAGTTTCCTTATCGTTAACGGTAAATAATCTATTTAATGTATTGCCTAAGTGGGAGCTGGTAGCTTTAAACAATGCCGGACAAGCATTACTTAACAAACCTGCTGATAAAAGCCTGCTCGAAGGCCTTCTCAGCTTTAGCGGCCGTTACCGCATTTTAGGTTACAACGGCTCACAGTTTAGCCAGTTAGGTACTACGTTTAATGGTGCTTTAACGGTTAAGTTTTAATTAAAACGAATATTTTTAATACCAAGAGGGGCCACTAAATAGTGGCCCCTCTTTAATGTTCTAAAACTTTATAACCCCAACTCATCAGCCGGGTTCCAAAACAATTTTCCAAAATCTATCACCGTATTGTTTTCCACCTTTACCCCATCTTTTTTTAGCATTTTTTCCATGGCATCTGGTGTGGAAAAATGGGCTTTACCAGTTAGCATTCCGTTTCGGTTTACCACACGTTGTGCCGGCACAGGTGGTTGTGCGTAGTGGGCTGCATTCATGGCCCAGCCTACCATACGGGCACTCATTTTTGTTCCCAGGTAATTGGCCACCGCACCATAACTGGTAACACGCCCCTTTGGTATTTGACGTACCACATCCCATACATCTTCAAAAAAAGAATGTTGTTTTGGTGTAGCAGTTTCAGTATTTTTTTTGGAAGACTTAAGTGGTTTGGAATTTTCCTTTGCTTTCATTTTTTAAAGATAGCATTTCGCTTCTTTTGGGCTCAGGTACAGCCTCAAAATTAAACGGGCAGTGGCGGCAACCATTACCGCAGCAGTAGCCTTTATCGAGATGGTATTTCTCGGTAAGCACCACATACCCGAATTCGTTATAATAAAAATCGATGCCCTCAATGATGTTCGTATTCACTAATCATTTGTTTTAATTGTTCGTCCTTATCTGGCAAAGCCCCGGCTGGCAATACAAACTGCAGGTAATGTATGCGGCCACTCGCAGAAATGTCTAATCCTTCGTAATGTGTTTTAATCTGTAGCAGTTCCGGCTCGGTTGCCTGTTTGTGCACATCGGTATAATCCATAACTATTTTCAGGCCGTAAAGTTCAATTACTGTTTTGGTAAACTGGTACAATACCGGCGAATCTGTTTTTAAATTAACCTTGCCGCCTGTTTGTAATATTTTTTGGTACAATCTTAAAAAACGTGGGTGTGTAAGTCGCTTCTTTGCCTTGCTGAGTCGCAGTTGCGGGTCGGGAAAGGTGATCCAGATTTCAGCTACTTCGCCTTCGGCAAAATAATTGGTTATTTTATCTATTTCGGTACGGAGAAAAGCCACATTAGCTAACCCGGTTTCAAGGGCTTGTTTGGCTCCAATGTATATACGGTTGCCTTTTACATCCAGGCCAATAAAATTTTTTTCAGCAAACATTTTACCCAAGCCTACAGCATATTCGCCTTTACCACAGGCTAGCTCCAGCACAAGCGTATTTTCGTTTTTAAAAAAAGCAGGCCATTGCCCTTGCATACCTGTAGGGTATTCCAGCACATTGGTAAATGCTTTTATTGCCGCAAAACGGATGAGTTTTTTTTGAGCCATGGCGGCAAATATATGGCTTGCAAAGTTTTAGTTTACGGTGTTACAAGCCGGATAAAAGATCAACACAAAGTGCCGGATATAAATTGAACTCAATTTAAAACAAGAAACGGCTTATGGAATCAGCTAACAACTGCTATTTTGTTTCAAAATTACAGATATGACAAAATGTTTTTTTTACTGCTTGTATTGGCATCTATTTTATCTGGTTAAGAATTCAATTGCTCTGTTGGCAAAACAGATAACGGCACTACTACCAAAACTGTTAGTTCGCAAGATGCTGGCAGCCTCACAGGTGCTGTTATTAAAAATGATATAGAACTGCAAGCCTCAGATGTAAAAGTGAGCAGGGCTTACCTAAGTATAGACAATGGAACCGTGGTGGATAGCAATGTTTTAGATCTGAACCAAAAAATTTCCTGCACCGTAATGGCCGATACCGGCTGGATAAAAATAGATGGCAAATCGTTTACAGGAGCTTCGGATAAAGTGACCGGAAGCGATGGTACTGTTTTGTTAGATGCCAAAGATTTGTTTATAGAATATGACAGTACCGGCCTTTCGGCAGAGGATGCAAAATTATAACCATTAGGGCCACAGTGAATACCAAAACGCCAGGCGTGGATATGTATAAGGTATCATTTAAAATATGGGATAAAAAAGCAACCGGGATTATTACTGGGAAATTCAATTTTAGAGTACGGTAATTTTTAGGGTGGCATTTACAAAATACCTTGTTTAAGAATAATAAGGTTTAGAAATCCTCACCCACTAAACTAAAACTGTTTATTATTCGCAGTCTAAAAAAGCCCGATAGTAGCTCACAGTTGAACGGAGTCCCGTAATGCTACGGGATTTACAACGTTCGCCAATGTCGCTCCATCAGGGTACGGCTTTCGCTGGGTTAATAAAAGAAAAACTACGCAATCTAAACAGCGAGGGGAAAGGATTTCTGAAGTTACAATAAACTAGCCTACTGGTTTTACTAAGTACGCCTGTAAGTCTTTCACATAGAGGTCAAAAGCATCGATGCCCTTGTGTGTTATCTTACAAATTGTAAGCGGATAGTTGTCTTTAAATTGCTTGGTTACATCTACATAACCAGCATCTTTCAGCTTGGTTATTTGTACACTAAGGTTACCTGCGGTGGCGTTTGTTTTTTCTTTTAAAAAAGTAAACTCCGCCTCCTTTACACTAATTAGTAAAGAAATAACGGCCAGCCTTAGCTGCGAATGCAATATGGGGTCAAGGTCTTTAAACATCAGCGGCCTTTAGCTTTAAGAAAGCGATTGCGTAAAATAAGGCCGGGGATAAACCAGTTAAAAATTGCGGCCAATCCATTAAGCAATGAATCCCATGTGGAAGATGTAAAACATGAGGCTACAAAAAAACCATAACATAAAATAGCACCAACAGTCATAGGCATAAATTTTTTGCCCATGCCGGTAGCCATTGTAGGTATGGCGTACAGTAAAATAAGCAATGAAGAGGTACTTAAAATATAAGGTTTAAAGGGAGTAAGTTCTCCTGTTTGTATATTTTTCTTATACAGCTCAATACCGTCTGATGCAAATAACTTTATAGATGCCTCTGGCACTACATTTGCGTAAAATAGCAGGGCAAAAATGCTAATGGAATATACAAACCAAATAGCATCAATTACATTTTCTTCGTGAGATTTTACTACCCTGCGCTTCTTGTCTCGTATGTTAAGCCAAACCTGTGGTATAATGCCTATTAAAGCTAATATCCAAACATCAAACTTTATATCCCAGCTCCAATACTTTTCGCAAAAACTAAAGAAACCGCAGAAGCCTATTACACTACCCCACAAAATGGCACTAGTGCCGCTTTCATGAAAATGGCTCTTGGCCTTTTGTATCATTTGCGTAATCAAAGCCAGGCTTTCCTGCTCAGTCATTGGCTTTTTCTTATCTATCATGTAGTAATATTTTTATTTGTATTGTAACACATATTATTTAACATTCTAAGAGCCGTTGTAAGCAAATTTTATTTGCTTACAACGGACACGGATTGGCGATATGGCGGTATTTGAAAATCGTCAGCCTGTAACCGCTGCTGAATAGAATTACTAATGATGAAGATAACAACTAAAGCTCAATAGTAAAAGTCAAGCCCGGACTGCTGCTGATAGCGAACAAAAAGATGAGAATATATTCGTCGCCCCGCCATATTGCCAAACCGCCTGTTAGGTACTGGCGTTCTTGTTGTCCGTATGTTTCTCGTCATTGTCAAGCTATCTTTTTTGTTTTTTTCGGTTTCTCTTTTGTAAAAAGGTCTGCCGTATATTTTTCGTATAGCTCAAATAAAAATACCATTCTGTTGGCTTCGCTTGTAAATGCTTGCGGTCTGTAAGCCAAATCCACTACTTTGTCTAAATCGTTGTGTGCTTTTACCAAAGTTGGTGGCATTGTCAATGGGTCGTAAAGGTCGGCAAGTGAACTATTTGGAAATTGCAGTCTTGTGTCTAATACTTTTTGTGATGCTGTTTCTATGGCTTTTATTTGTTTCTCGTTTGGATTTTCTGGCCAAGGATAGTTGTTGTAAACAATTTCATTAGAATACCTGAAATCGCTTTTTAATCGTCCGCAAACGGTTTTAACCCAACCCATATGTATTGTTGACATTAAAACTCCAAAATGATAAAGTTTTGCACCTTCAATAAATAAACAGGTATCACTTGCGATAGAGTTTTCATTGAAGAAACCCATTGGAATATATTTTCTGTTTTCAGATGATACTCTTGGAATTAAAACATAATCACTTTCAGGCTGTCTATCTTCTCCAAACAAGGTAGGAAAAGCTGCAAGCTTTTGGGTTGCTTGTCTTGTGCTTTCGGCTCTTAGTTTTCTCACATTTTCAACTCGTTCAGTTACAAGTTTTGCTTCTTTCAATTCAGTTGGATTTGCGTTTTTAAGCCACAAACACCAACGTTTATGACCATTTAGAAATTCGTAAGCCGAAATAAGAAGTTTAAAAAACTTTTCTGATTTTGGTTCTTTCGTTACAAATTCATTCTTTTCTTTATCTGTAAATAAAAAATTACCGCCATCATTTGGCATACTACCAAATGTTATTTCAGGTACATTACAAATTGGTTTTCTTCGTTTACCAATTAAAATATCTTTCGCATCAATTAAATACGGATTGATATTTTTTGCTTTCAGTTCGTGGGCTTCGCCTTTAATATCTTCATATTCAAAAATACTTTTGTTAGTAGTATCTTCGATAGCAAAGCCAACTATCACACAATAAACGGCTGCATTTCCTTTTGCTTCGTTGCTCCATTTAAAAGTTCGGTGAGCAAAATGAATTTTAATATGGTACATTTTAAGTAAAACATTCCATAAAATTCCTACCTGTTCGCCTTGTACAATAGAATTGGTAGAAACAAATGCCACTTTTGTTTTTGTATTTTGAATCAATTTTGCAGCTTTAATGTACCAGGCAGTCACATAATCCAAAACTCCAGCGCCTTGTATGTTGCCAAATTCATTGGTAACTTCATTTCTCTGTATTTGTGTCATTATTTTAGAACCAATAAACGGTGGGTTTCCTAAAATATAATCATACGTATTTTTAATTTCAATTCTATCTGTAGTTGATTTTCTTTCATCAATAATTGTAAGGTTTTTGGTTTTAATATTTATTGTTTGATATTCAAATTCAGGTTCATTTAATATTAAAGTGGTTTCATTAGCATCAATTTCAATAGGTTGATTTTTAATTAAACTATTCCATTCTATCTGCAAAGCATTTCCATGTAGAATTTTTGCAGATTTTTTCAAAGGCAAACGAACAAAATATTGCCCAAATTCATTGCTAATTTGCATATTCATTTGGTGGTCAATAAGCCACATCGCAACTTCGGCTATCCTTGCAGGAAATTCTTCATACTCAATTCCGCACATCATATCAACGTCAAGCCAAATAATTTCTCTAACGTCAAATACTCTTTGCCCTGTTTTATTAGATGCTCTTAAAATTTCTAATTCCAATAAACGTAATTCTCTATAGGGCATCTCTAAAAACCCATATTTTGTAAGTGCCGCATTTTAAGTTACAATTTTATTTTAATATGTTATTTTCTTTTTACTCTTGTTTTTCTGTTTTAGCGTTCTTTTTTCTGATTTTAAACTACTTTTTTAACGACTGGGCATAGGTATCCCCACTACTTAGCTTATTTGGATTTTACGGAACATGTTGTAGGTCAAATTCATAAGCCCAATGATGGCCGTGGCTCTTTTTATGCCAATGCTTCGTATAAATGAACCATTCATGCTGTTTTCCACAAAGCCGTATATATGCTCAACCCGTACCCTGATTTTAGATTTTTCTTTGTTACTCATTTGCTGCTGCTCTGTCAATGGTTTATTCTTATAACCTTTTTCCATTATCTTAGGTGTCACTTTTTTATTTTCTATTAATCGCTTTTCCAGATCTGTACCTACATAACCGCTATCAGCATAAATAGCTTGATTTTCATCCAGTTGAGTAAGTAGCTTTTCCATCGTTTGGCTATCGTGTACCGATGCATCGGTTACACAAAATGCCGTTATCAGTTTACTTTTCTGGTCGCATATTGTATGGTTTTTATATCCATAATAACTAACATCATGTTTCTTTGTCCATCTGGCATCGGTATCCTTTTGTGCCAGTTTATTGGGCTGGTTCGCCCATTGCTCTGGTATATTACCTTGTTTTATCTCTTTATTTTCTTCTCTGCTATTACGCTGTTTGGGTACTTCCACAAAACTGGCGTCTATTATTTTTCCTTCATGTATAATGAGTTTCAGGGCTGTGAGGGCATCAATAAATAAAGCAAACAGGGGTGTTATCAAGTCCAAATCTATCAATCGCTCTTTATAATGCCAGATGGTTTTACTATCGGGTACGTCGTCAGCGAGGGATAGTTTTAAAAATCGCATAAAACTCAATCTGTCACATATTTGATATTCGGTTTGGTCATCTGAGAGATTATAGTACCGCTGTAGGATCAAAATTTTAAAAAGTAATACATAGTCGTAGGGTTTCCTGCCCCCTTGCCCCTGTGGTTCTACATGTAGTTTTTCTTCAAGTACTTTTCTAAATATCTCAAAATCAATACCTTGTGTCAGGCGATGCAGTGGGTCGCCCAGCTCAGTTAATTTAGTCAATCGAAAATCTTCATCAAAAAAACCGATAGCCTTGCTACGCTTAAACTTTTTCATCCTCGAATATACACATAATTCAATAGAAATGAGTTACTTATATATTATTAAATATAATACATTAATAA
>JAYUOV010000249.1:0-3395 GCA_043760535.1 Chitinophagaceae bacterium | reverse complement strand
CAAAAGCCTGTCATCATTATTTCAACGAGTGGGTTTGCCGGGGTTCAACCTCAAAAAATGGCCTCCCAGCCTCAAACTGCTCTAAATGTTTGGTAGGCGAGGAGTGGGTATGCAATTTTGAAAAAGTATAAAAATATTTTTACAATAAAAACCATAGCAACCCACCTGCCCAATTTATCTAGCACTGTCATGTGCAATTAATAAAGATGAATAAATGTTAAACGGCCTTGAAATTACAACAAATAGGTACCACGTAACACACGCTAAAGTTCTGTAGATATTAAACATTTACATCTAATAGTTGGTTGCAAGGCTCGGTTAGTGAGTATCACTCTTGTATTAATTGCATTGCATGGCTGAAGCCAAAATATCCTTTGAAATCGTAGGAAAATGCATGTGAGGCATTTTCTTTTCAACACAAACATTAATTGTTATCAAAATAAAATTCATGAAAAACTGGCTTAAACTTTCCCCGTTCTTTTTCTTATTATGCCTTTCTCATTTGGCAAAGGCACAATGCCCTGGTGCCGGCGGAAGCTTAATTGTGAACGAAATTTCTAATGGGGAAGCAGGTAATAAAGAATATTTTGAATTTATTGTGCTTGGTGATCCTGCAAACCCTATCGCTGCGGTAAATTTGGAAGGCTGGATTATTGACGACAGTAATGCCGGAACTGGCACTGGAAATGCAATGGGCCATATAAAGCTGGGTGCTGCATTTAATGCAGTAAAGCCTGGTACTATAATTGTTATTTATAATGAAACAGATGTTAATGCAGCAATCAATTTGGGGCTAAATGAAGCAACTGGCACCGATGCTAATTGTGATGGAGTTATACAAATTCCATCCACATCTGCGCACCTTTCTGCTTGCAGTAACTTGCCTGTTACATCATCGCCAAACTACACACCCTGCACTGCCGTAAGCGCTACAGTTTCAAAATGGACTTATGTAAGCTTATCCAATTCCATAGATATGGTTCAGGTGAGAAAGCCTGATGCAACTTTTGTCCATGGCATCAGGTACGGTTCAGCATCATTAGCTACCAATGTGATTGCTGAAAATGTGATAGATTTTACAGAAAGCGGATTAGGTAGTGTATTTGCTTTTAGCAGTTGTGATTGGCTTGTAGATGCCAATTTTGCAAGAGTGGCAGCAACATCAACCTCCCAAACCCCTGGTGCGCCAAACAATCCGGCAAATGCAAGTTTTATTAAAAATGCACGGCTTGGTCTTTTATGTTCTGCTTCGGGCGTAGCTCCTGTATGTACTGAGGTACCCGCTACAGTTACCAATGTGGTTTGTAGTGGAAATAATGCCGTAGCTACTATTTCCTTTGCGGCGGTAGCAACTACAGGAACTTACGAGGTAAGAAATACAATTACAAATGCCCTGTATGGAACATTAAGTGGCGTAACTACAACGAGTACTGTTACTATTACGGCTACAATACCCGGCCCAACCGTAGCTGGCAGCGTGGATGTTACTATTTCTCTGGTAGCAGGTACTGTGGCTATTTGTCCGCCCAGTGCCATATCTACTACTGCAACTATAAATGTACCTGTTTGCCCGGTGGCCTGTGTTAATCCCGCCGCACCTACTGCTAGTGTAACAATGCAACCTACGTGCACTACCCCAACTGGCACAATAGTAGCCACCCTGCCAGCCGAAGCTGCAAATGTTGCTTTTACGTTAACAGGTACGTCACCAGCGGTGGCAGCAGTAACGCAGGCATCTGCAAGTTTTGCCGGACGTGCACCGGGAACTTATAGTCTCACAACGACCAACACCACTACAGGTTGTACTTCATCAGAAATAATATTAACCGTAAACCCTGTTCCAACTGCGCCAGCCACCGGCATTGATCCAACTGGTATTATATGTGCAGGCACATCAGCTTTGCTAACAGGTACATCGCCAGCCACTGGTACATGGTCAGCTCAAGCAGGAAACCCAAATGGCGCAACCTTGGGTAGTACTACAGCAGGGGTGGCAAACGTAAGCTTCATCACAGCAGAAACAGGCACTTACAACTTTATCTATACCGCAGATGGTTGTACAGCCACGACAAATGTAACAGTTGTTTCAAGCGACTTTGGCAATTTGGATCCCCTAATATGGCCCATCGCCAGTGCAACCATTTTGGCTGCCAATAAAGCTTGGTTGGGGCAAAATACTACCGGTAGTGGCATAGCCGTAAGCGATTGTAGTAGCAGTTCTACAGATCCGGCCGATGGTTTTAGTATTACCAACGCCGTAAGCGGTGTGGGCACAAGTGGTAGCCCCTGGTCATTAGCTGCAGGCAGTAGTTATAATGCTGAGGTAACAGTAAATGGAAGTGGTGCAGCCAAGCCTGTGTACTGGGCCGTATGGTATGATGCCAATAATGATGGCGACTTTACAGATGCTGCCGATCAGTTTTTTACCGGCAATACCAATCATATCGGTGGCGGAGGGGCCATTAACACATCTTTTAGACTCGCCATTCCTGGAGGCTGCACAGCCAGCAGCGGTGCTATACGGGTGGCAGGGGTAGCTATTGACCCTACCTTTACCAAGGCGATGAACGGACAAGGAGCCTTCACCAATGGAGAGGTGGAAGATTATTTTGTTACCGTATCAGCCAGTGCAGGTAGCGATTATGGCGACCTAAGTACCGCCCCCCAGGCCAGCGCAGCAGTTACCACCTGCACCTTTACCGGCAATGCACCTGCAGCTTTTGATGGCACCACTATTACTACCACCAGCGTTTATGCTGGCAGCGGCATCAGCACCGAAGCGGCCACTACTGGTATAGCCTCGGCCAGCATAGATGCGTTTGATGATGGATTGGGCATACCCACAGTGCCCATCAACCCCGGATACACCTACAACTATTCCGTTACACTTAATGCTAACAGAAGCGGCGTACCTGTTTTCTACCGAATTTGGTTCGATTGGAACAACGACGGCAACTTAGCCAACGACAACGATGGCAACGGTAGCCCGGCAACCTATGCCGGTAGCGGCACTACCGCTAGCCCGGTAACGGTTATCGTTCCTGTAAAACCGCCGTTTGGCGCCTCCGCTAACTATAAAATAAGATTAATTGTAAGTGATGCAGCTATTGCTGATGTGTACCGGATCAGTGGCGCAGCCACGGTTATAAGCATTGCTAACGGCGAAATAGAAGATTACAATGCACCAGCAACCCTGCTGCCTGTTACACTTATAAGCTTCGATGCAGAAAAACAAGGTAATACCGCCCACCTTACCTGGGCTACCGCCAACGAACAAAACACCAAACATTTTGAGCTGGAAAGCAGCACCGATGGCCGCAGCTTTACCAAAATAGCTACCGTAAATGCAGGCGGAACTGGTAACCATAACTATAATTACAACGATAAAACGGTGT
>JAYUOV010000248.1:0-9695 GCA_043760535.1 Chitinophagaceae bacterium | reverse complement strand
AGCATTAAATATAGAGCCGAAAATTCTTTTACAATTTGATTTTCAGGATGAATAATGAAATACCTGGAGTATTCTATAGTCAGCTTTTGACTCAAATTATTCCTTTTAATTTTTTGCAAAAATAATAGGGGTTTCAATCGGTTTACCTTGGTTGCCTAATATGCTTAAATAATAAATGCCTTTGCTGATTGCTTTTAGATTTTCCTGTAATTGGTTAATACCATTCTTAAATAGGGTAGTGTTTTTATACACTTGCCTACCAGATTGGTCGGAAATTTTTATTTCCACTTTTTGTACCTTTTCGCTTCTTGCTGTTACATAGAGCATATCATTTACAGGATTACCGTTTATTGAAAGCTTGCGACCACTACCAATAAGATTGCCTGTATTTATAATATTGCTAAAACTGCTTTTATCATCTTTGTCTATTTGCTTCAAGCGGAAAAAAAATCCAGATGAAAGTAAAGACTGGGGTATAGAAAACTCATAAGGCAATACAATTTGGCTATTGCCATTGAGTGCTTTACTTGTCACATGCCCAATAGTTTGAAATTGTGTTCCATTGGCACTTTGAAGTATCTCAAATTCTTGGTTGTTTTACTCCGAGTAGGTTTTCCATAACAGTTTTGAAGATCTACCAGTAGTTTTAAAAGTTAATTGAGATAAATTAACTGGCAGGGGGTCGTTAGGTTCAACAACTATACTATCTAAAGCACATGAATAGCCGGAATAACCATTTTTATCTCTGTGATTAAATCCAATGTAATAATTGCCAGTTACCGGGGGGGGTAAAGGTTTTTGTGGCAATTTGATAACCTGTATTACTTACCGTACCAGTAGTTATTAAATTCGTGATACAAGTATTAACTGTACAAGTACCTAAATATACTGATAGTACAGGTGCTGAAACTGGGTTTGGGTTATTAGACCTGTACTTATAACTTATTTTATAAGATTTTGTCGCATCAAAAAACATCATTGGTAAGTAAAACCACATATTTCCATTTGCGTCCGGTTCATCCGAATAAACATGTACATATGTATTGCTTTGGAATGTGGATGTTATCCATTTAAATGTGGTTCGATGCTCAGGTATAGTCTGATTGATAGTATATGGAGGCAGGTCAGGAGCCGTGCAGGATTGGAAATCCTGTATGTACGGCAAATTTACTAGCGAATTGCACGGTTGGGCAATATTGTTATTTGCAAACAAAAAAGCACATAATAAAAGCGTAAAATTTAGTTTCAAGTGTATTTTTTTGTGGTTGTTTAGTGTTTTGTTAAAGTAGCTAAAAATTCTACAATAGGTGAAATATCACCTAATCTATTTTTTTAAACTACATAAATGTTGCGTTGTGAAACAACGACGCAACGAATTATTTCTAAAAGCCTTTAGGTCGCACCTTAAGGAACTACGAAAGCAATTGAAGTTTTCACAAGAAAAACTGGCGTATGAATCAGACATTGAGTTACGCCAAATTGGTGGAATAGAACGCGGCGAAATAAATACTGGTCTATCCACGATTGTGTTGGTTGCTGAAACGCTTAAAATCGATGTTAAAGAGCTTTTTGATTTTGAATATTGAAGTTTTTTTTCTTTTTAAAAACCAAAGTTGAGTGTAATGGATTTTCTACCTCAATCTATCTACACTCCGCACCAGTTTTTCATCTTTACGAATACCGCCAAAAGCCATAAAAAGCAAAATCAATTCCAATACAGGTAATGCTGCCGATACTTTATAAGAAGCTGCTTTAAAATTAAAAGCAGGATTAGCCCCAAAATCTGTTGACTTAACATATACCAATACTATTGCAAGGATGCATAGCAATATGCTAAGCCAGATCAGTTTCATTTGCA
Organism: Chitinophagaceae bacterium; assembly: GCA_043760535.1. GTDB lineage: Bacteria > Bacteroidota > Bacteroidia > Chitinophagales > Chitinophagaceae > JAZKFT01. The sequence goes on along the minus strand of JAYUOV010000248.1, from coordinate 7,837 downwards.
TTGGCCTGTTTTTAAAGAAAAAGATGGTAATAAATGGAATGATTGCTATTACGATTACGATTAAAAACAGCAGGATATTACTGCTCACCATAAAGTTTTTTACGGCACCATCCTGCAAACTGCCGCCGTACACCGGCATTAAAAACATAGCAGCCGCACAGGCAGCAGCTATAAACAGATATAGGGTTTGAATTCGCTGAAGCATTTAAATTTACGATTTACGATTTGGGATTTACGATTTTCTTACTCACGGCTTACCACTCACCATTTACAAAGTGGGGTACAGCACAAACTGCTCCATAAACTCATTTACCTGGCCTTTAATGGTCGCTATTAGGTTGGTATCGTCGGCGTTCATTAGTACATTGTCTATTACGTTTACCACAAACTGCATGTCTGCTTCTTTCATGCCACGGGTGGTAATGCTTGGTACACCAAATCGGATGCCAGAGGTTACAAATGCACTTTTATCGTCGTAAGGAACCATGTTTTTGTTGGCCGTAATATCGGCCATACCTAAAACCAACTCCGCTTTTTTACCACTAATATTTTTATTGCGAAGGTCTATCAGCATTAAATGGTTATCGGTGCCGCCGCTGATAATGTTATAGCCTTTATTTACAAAAGCCTTGGCCATAGCTTGAGCATTGGCCTGTACCTGTTTTTGATACACTAAAAAATCATCGGTTAGTATTTCGCCAAAGGCTATCGCTTTAGCTGCAATAATGTGCTCCAATGGCCCGCCTTGCGTACCTGGAAAAACAGCCATATCTATCAGGTTGCTCATCATGCGGATATTGCCTTTTACATCTTTCAGCCCAAAGGGGTTCTCAAAATCCTTCCGCATCATAATAACGCCGCCACGTGGGCCACGCAGTGTTTTATGCGTAGTGCTGGTTACAAAATGGCAATAATCGAAAGGGTCGTTCAGTAATTTTTTGGCAATCAATCCGGCAGGATGGGCAATATCGGCCAGTATAAACGCACCTACTTCGTCGGCTATTTTGCGAATGCGAACATAATCCCAATCACGGCTGTAAGCACTAGCACCGCATATCATGAGTTTTGGCTTGTGCTCTTTGGCCACTCTTTCCATCATATCATAATCTATCAGGCCATCTTCTTTACCTACGCCGTAGCTGGCTGCATTGTACATTTTACCACTAAAGTTTACAGGGCTGCCGTGTGTAAGGTGTCCGCCCATGCTAAGATCTAAACCTAAAATAGCATCGCCTGGTTTTAGTATCGCCAGCATTAGTGCCGCATTGGCCTGTGCGCCGCTATGCGGCTGCACGTTGGCATAGTCTATGGTAAAAACTTGTTTCAGGCGGTTTATGGCCAGTTGTTCTATTTCATCAATCACTTCGCAGCCACCATAATAGCGGCGGCCGGGGTAACCTTCGGCATATTTATTGGTGGCTACACTGCCACTGGCCTGCATAACTGCAAGGCTGGTAAAGTTTTCGCTGGCTATTAACTCTATACCTCGGCGCTGGCGTAATAACTCTTTATGAAGCAGGGAAAAGATTGGATCTTGATGCATGTTTTGAATTTTAGGCAAATATAAGCCAGAGACGGCATGCGGCGGATAGCAAAAGGCAAGTAGTTATCAGCAAATTGTGCATAGTAATTGGCAAGCCGAAACATAAAATAATCAGCATTACTTCTTTTATAGCTGCTTACAAAGACACTGTATAATTTTTGAACCTTTGGTGGCCAAAAATCTAACGGGGATTAATTGGGTTGTACTAGTAGTCGCAAAAAAAAGCCGCCTCTTTTGTAAAAGGGCGGCTTTTAGTATCAGAATTTTTTTTGATTATTGCTTCACAATCTTAAAGCTTGTTGCTTCAGTATTGCCTTGTAATACTTTTACCAAATACATACCACTAGCCAATGCAGAAGCGTCGAGGCTAATTGTGTTGTTACCTGTAATTGCTGTTACATTTTTAATAGTGGCTGTGCGGCCTTGTAAATCTATGAACACAAATTGTAATGGTTGTGTGCCTTCGGCTGCTACATCTATGGTTAATTTACCTGTGGTAATGGTTGGGTACACACCGGTTACGATGGCGCCTTTTCCTTTGTTGATTACTGCAACCAGCTTGCTCACTTTAGATGTACCGTCTTTATCTACAATTTTAAGGCGGTAGTAGTTGGTGGCATTTATAGGCGTGGCATCTGTAAATGAATAATTAGTTCCGTTGTTAGCATTAACTCGACCTATGTTGGCGAAGTTTTTACCATCTTTACTTCTTTCTATTTCGTAATGGCTTAAGTTAGTTTGGTCTGCCACAGTCCAGTTAATTTCATTACCGGCTACTGTTTTTTTAGCGTCAAAAGAAAGGATAGAAACCGGAAGAATGATGGTTCCAGGTGCAAATGCTACTCCTCTAAACGCAGTGTTGGCTGTTGTAGTAGCAAGTACAGTAACTGTTGCAGAAAAAGTTGCATTATAACCAGATGCATCTGTAAAAGTCACTAACTCTCCTCCGCCTGTTGCAACTGATGCGCCTTTCCTAGTAGAAAAAAAAGTTGCTGTTGTACCATCATATCTTGCTGTCAAGCCACGATAAGCATCAGTAGCTACACCAATATTTCCGTTAAAAACCCAGTTGCCTGAAACAAGTGAGTATTTCGAAATCCCTGCCAAGTCATCAGAAGCAATATATAATACATCTACTCCTGCTACTGCAGAACTCTGATCTAAAAGAACATATCCATAAGGGCTTGTGGATGATGTAGGAAAGCCAGGTAGGTTTGTTATAGTTTGACCTAAAGTTGTAGGCATGCCTGTACCTATTGTGCCAACTCTTAATGTACCTGAACCTGATGATACGTATAGTTGCCCATCAAAAATATTAAGTTGTCTTAAGTTTGTAAAACTGGTACTAATTTGAGTTGAAGTTGTAGAACCTAATGTTGTATATCTCGGTCCGCCTGCTCCTCCTGCTACCCAAATATCAGAACCATTAGTAGATATAGCACTTCTTGGATTATTTCCATTTGCAAAATCAGAAAGTGCAGTTGTTGTATTTATAACACCATTGGCATCCACCCGACCTACAACTCTCGGCACTGTACTTCCGCTAGTAGAAGGAAGTGGGCTTGCTGCTGGAATAGTAGAACCATAGCCAGTGAGTATAAGAAAATTTCTATTTGTTGAAAGGGTAAGATTACCTTCACTCGTGGCTGTTCCGCTGGATATAAGTGGGAAATTACTACCAGATGCAGTTGTAGGCAATGCAATAGATTGTACAAGCGCACCGGCAGGTGTATATTCATCTAAAAATACAGGATTACCGGTATTAACCAAAGATCCTGTACCAGAACCTGTACGGTAAATAACAATATTGCCGGCTGTAAAAGGATCAGCAAAGGTTGTAACGATACTAACTGCTAATGCGGTAAAAAGCATGTAAATTTTTTTCATTTTTTTCTATTTTTTATATATTACCACTTGCAATATTGCTAGCGGCATTTTACAATGATTAATTGTATTAAGGCAATCAAAAACCAATAACCCGTTTTCAATTAGGTAGCAATCGAAAGCAAAATTTTAAATGCTGGAAGTAATTACACCCGGGCAGATATTCTTTATTGTTTAAGAAAACAATGAAAGCCTGATATAGCGAATGCCATCCAAACTGCACAAACAATAAAATAGGGTAGTGTAAATTTTCTCCAATAATGCTTTTGTTTTTACAAATTTGATACCTATTGGGTTCACAAAGCAAAAAATCGTATCAACAAATTATTAACTAAACAGACTAAAAAATGCCTTTTACGGCACCATCCATCTTTTTTACGAAATACACTTTTTTGTTTTCGTAATAGTCTGGCTCGTTTTTAACCGTTTTTATCTTAATGGGCTGCAGGTCGAAGTCGGAGAAAATTTTACCGGCATGGTCGCTCAGGTCCACAATGTAATCTTGGTGGCTGAGCATATTTTTAATGTAGCGGTAAGTTATTTCAAAACCTTTGAACACCATATCGCTGGCCCGGCTTTTGGCCCTGGCCTTGTATTTATTGGCTATGGAATTATACACCCGGCTATTGCCGCTACTGGTAAGAAAAGGCGTTGGGTAAATAATCTCAACACCTTTAAATTCGGCTTTGTCAAATTTTAAATCGTCCCAGGTGGGCATGCCTATAACCGTGCTGCGGTATGGGCTACGCAGTGCCGACATTTGTTTAATGATAGCGGTGCCAAGGGCTTCGTCAAGTGTAGCGACTACTATTACATTGTTTTTGGTACTATCCAGCAAGGCTGTTAAGTCTTCGTTGCTAATGCCGTTGGTAATATCTTCCATTTTCCATTTTAGTGGAGTAGTACTTTTTCTGTTTGATTCTTCAAAAACAGTTTTCATTTTATCTTCCTGTACGCCAGGCTTACCGAGTACAATAATATTTTCGTTACTGTAGCTATTGGTTAGCAATTTATAAATACCCTGGCAATGACTCTTTAAGGTGCTGTTTAAAATTACAAGACTAGGATTGCCGCTAAGGCCGCCATCGTTAGGGTATGTAGCACTCAAAAAAGGAATGTTACGGGTACGGGCAGCATCTGCCAGCACTTTCATTTCGGCTACTGATTGTACCATACCAATATAAAGAGCAGCGTCATTCAGGTTTTCGCTGATGTGGCTGTTCATCGATTGGTTTCTGTCTTTACTATCAATAATATACACTTCTGCACTCAACCCTTCTTTTCTTAAAGAATCTAAAGCAAGCTGTACACCGCTATAAAATTCCAACCCGGGCATTACATATTTAGGTATGCTGCTGCCAAATTTATAACTGCCAGTAGCACTAAAAACAGAATCGAGATGTAGCGGAATAAAAATGCCCACTTTGGCCTTATGCAGAACAGGAATAGAATCGGATTGTGCTATAACCGAGAGTGATACTAAAAATGAGAAAAAACCGAGCAACGATACCTTAGCTCTCATAGAAAAAATATTTAATTGCAATGATACGAAAACAGTTGGCAGTTTTTCAGTAGGCAGTTGGCGAAAGGTTAGACAGTTGTTCGTTTTCAATTAGTTATGCACCTGTGCATAACAAATTTTCAATTGTAGTAGCACTAGCTTCAATATTCTTGCCAGTTACCAATCAACCAATCAACTAATTCCTAATTACTCCCATTCTATAGTAGCCGGTGGTTTGCTGCTGATATCGTACACCACCCGGTTAATGCCTCTTACATTGTTTATAATTTCATTGCTGATATGGGCCAGAAATTCGTAAGGCAGGTGTGCCCAATCGGCCGTCATGCCATCTACACTTGTTACGGCACGGAGGGCTACGGTAAATTCATAGGTTCTTTCGTCGCCCATTACGCCTACGCTTTTTACGGGTAGTAAAATGGTACCTGCCTGCCAAACCTTGTTGTACAGGCCATGTTCTTTAAGCCCGTTCATATAAATAGCATCTGCATCCTGCAGCAGCTTTACTTTATCGGCAGTAATATCTCCCAAAATACGAATGGCCAAACCCGGCCCCGGAAAAGGGTGACGGCTAATCAGTTCGTCCGGTATGCCCAGTTCCAAACCTACTTTCCGCACTTCATCCTTAAATAAATAGCGGAGCGGCTCTACCAAACTCAGCTTCATGCTATCGGGCAGGCCGCCTACATTGTGGTGGCTTTTAATGGTTTGCGATGGGCCGTGTACACTTACGCTTTCTATTACATCGGGGTAAATAGTGCCTTGCCCCAGCATTTCGATGCCGGTTAATTTCTGTGCTTCCTGGTCGAATATTTCGATGAAAGTGCTGCCAATAATCTTCCGTTTTTCTTCGGGATCGCTTTTGCCGGCCAGTTTGGTATAAAACTGGTCTTTAGCATCTACGCCGGTTACATTCAGATCCAGCAGTTTGTAGGTTTCTAGCACCTGCTCAAATTCGTTTTTGCGCAGCACTCCATTATCTACAAAAATGCCAAACAGATTTTTGCCAATGGCACGGCTGATAAGTGTAGCCGCCACGGTGCTGTCAACGCCGCCGCTCAAAGCCATGATTACTTTTTTATCGCCTATTTGCTCCTTTAATTTGGCAATGGTATCGCTTATAAAATGGGCAGGTGTCCAATCTGCCGTACAGCCGCATATCTTGGTAAGAAAATTTTTGATGATGGTTTTGCCTTCGGCAGAATGATAAACTTCGGGATGAAATTGAAGACCGTAAAGCGGATGTATGATTTCGGATGTATGATTTCTCATTTCTTTCTTTGTATCCGGCTCCGATTTTTTAAATGCGGCAACAGGTATGGATTCAGTGGTGGCCAATAATTCGAAGCCTTCGGGCATGGCAAGTATGGTATCGCCGTGGCTCATCCAAACCTGGCTTTTTTGGCCAACGCCCTCCAGTAAAATATCTTTTTGGGTGGTGGTCATAAATGCCCGGCCATATTCCCGTTTTTCGCTTTTTTCTACCCGGCCGCCATATAGTTTGGCTGTAAGCTGTGCGCCGTAGCATACGCCCAATACAGGTAGTTTGGCATTTATTGCGGCCACATCTACCACGGGTGCATGTTCGTCGTTTACACTAAATGGCGAACCGCTGAGTATAATGCCTTTTAAACCTGATTCGTATTCAAAACTTTTATGGAAAGGGATGATTTCGCAGTACACATTGGCTTCACGTACGGCCCTTGCTATTAATTGGGTGTATTGGCTGCCGAAATCGAGAATCAGTATCTTTTCTGTCATAATGCTGCAAATGTAAGTTTTACAGGCATTGGTGGAGATGGGGTTTGAGGAATGGGGATTAGTTGGTGGTATTCGTAAAAGGATATGAGAATGCGTTGGCAACAGATGATTAAAAAAAAAACTGTTTTCTATTGCAATATACTGGTTTTTAAAAAAAACAATCACTATTGAAATAACTAATTGCTAAGTTTTAGAGTCTGTTTATTTTTTCTTTTTGCAGCAAAAAACATAAATAAACACGAATATGGTTTTCGATAACAAATTTCGAATTGGTGTTTATTTGTGTATTATGTGGTTTCCAAAACACAATGTGGTCTATTTGTAAATCGTATTTAAACTGCCTCTTACATTTTTAAATTCCTTTTTTTTGCGGCAAATCAAAAGCAATGGCCTCATGCTCAAAATGGCCGTTATGCGAGCCATCGCAAAATGGTTTGTTTTTAGAAAAGCCACAGCGGCATATACCCACTATTTCCCTCCCCTGTAAGTTATACACACCGCCATTACGGTCCACAATTTCAAAATCGCCTTCAATCTTTAAAGAACCATTGTTGTTTACTGTAATTTTTGTTGTTGCCATGGTTTAAATTTTTTTCAAAACTAACAGGTTAAAGTGGATTGAATCGTAAATAGTTAGGGAGAGTGTATTTACCTGTGACGCCTCAGAATGTGAAGATGTTTCAAACTGCTGTGGATTACGGAGGGTCAGAGGCTCACAGCTATTGCATTGTAGGTGCTCTTGTATTCTTGAACACCTCTAGCTTTTTTTAGGCTTGCTTTAAAACGGAATCGTTGCTTTAATCCGGTTCTTCAGTATCAATAATGGATTTTGGCTTTAATACTTTTTGTTAATATCTGGAAACTGCATCCGAATCACAATACCTGGCAACCTGTAGTTTTTAATTTCCAATTACCGTCTCTCAAGTAGCCGTGCCAATGAATTCATTTTAAATGCGGATGTGAATTTGTAACTGTACATTTATCCCACTCTACATAAACTACAAAACATGAATAAAATATTATACCCCCCTTGCCAGGTTATTTAAAAATAAGCGTAGTACAATCATTGGCTAAAGCTGATATTGGATATGAAGCTGAAAAGATGGTAGCCCCAACCGCAGATGTAACTA
>JAYUOV010000247.1:0-9696 GCA_043760535.1 Chitinophagaceae bacterium | reverse complement strand
TATTTCGGTGGAACCCAGCGAAAGCCGTGCCCTGATGGAGCGACATTGGCTAACGTTGTAAATCCCGTAGCATTACGGGACTCCGTTCAACTGATTGCAACTATCAGGTATTTAGATTGCGAATAACAGGCGGTTTCAGTTCACGGGGTAAGGAGTTCTGAGTTTTGTACTAAAAACTTTTTTACTACTACAAACACCCGAACGATGGCAATATTAATTTGCAACACATTTTTACTTTTTAATATGCTCTAAAGCATTGCTACATTTTTTTGTAAAAGTAAATGGTAGTGCGCCATCAAAGAAGCTTTTAGATGGTAGCACAGTTTGGTACACCATAAAGCCCACCACCACTACTATGGGTTCGACCATAAAATTAGCTACGATCTAAGTTTCTTTTACAGTTTGTTTTAATTCGCCATCATCCTATTTATCCGCTTTGCTATAAAATCTTGTCCATCACTGTTCTCTATCCACGCCTATCACTTTTCCGGCCTTCCATTTGCTTTCCAAATCTTCAAAAGTTTTTACATCTTCTGCACTAAAAGTAGTGTTGGTAAGCGTACCTAAATCCGGCTGGCCAGCATTTACCCAAGCGGTGTACCAAAAGCTGGCTACAGCATAAATAGATTGCCGCATCCTACGCTCTACCATGCCATTGATACTTTGCTGATAGGCGGCGGAGTAAGCGGTGGAATATTGGCGAATCACTTTACCGTTTCTATCTTCAAAAGAAAACTTTTTGTCGGTAGGGTACTTGTTGTTCAGGGTGGCTTCATACTTTAAAACTGTGTCGCTGGCGGCTCCGCTTTCCATAATGCGGTTCCAAATAAATGTGCTGGGGCTTTTTAAATAATCGGCCTTGCCAATAAAAAAATCGTATTGCTTTTCGGCAAACAATTCGGGCAATCTGCTCTCCCAAAACCCATGAATACCTTTTTGATTGGTGTGTTGGCCATCGTGGTTACTGCTGGCATGTAGTGGCACATGTGCATCTGCTATGTAGTGGCCTATTTCGGCACTTAGTTTTAAAATTTTTGCTTGGTCTTTTTCTTTAAAAGCCTTGGTAAGCCTGCCCAGCATCGTTTGTATCCACCAGGGAACAATGCCATTTTTCTGTAGGCCTTCTTCAGTATATTTTGCCACGGCACTATCCCACCGATGCGGTAATGCGGGCCAGGGATATTTGCCATAGGTATCCAAATCTATATAGTGTCTTGGGGCTTCCTCCTTTATTGCATAGCGACGCATATCCGGATCTACGGCATGATCCGTTACAAAATCTATCTGTGGCTTGTACAGCTTCAGCATTTCTGGCGGTAGCAGAAATACGGCGTAGTAATTAATTTTTTTATGCCCATAAAACCCCCAGGCATAGCAGGAGTGCGCAATGCCGCAGGCAAAAATGATTATCATGAATCTTTTAAAAAACATCAACTGAAATTAATGTGTTAGAAAATAACTCCTTTGAAGTTTGAAATTTTTTTGTTTCTTATTTCGTATTAAAAATTTCGATTCGCCGCTTTGTTACTTGCCCATTTGTACCACTCCTTCTACTGTTTCTGGGGCTTCTACTACGCCGCCACTAATAGCAAATTTTAGTGCATCGCTTGCAGCCACATCTGTAATTAATCTAATACGGTTGGGCTTTACAAAATACAATTGGCCAGCTACAGCATAGCTCTGCGGCACATAAACTGTTACATACTCTGCCATTCCAAACTGGCTTAGGTCTTCGTTGGTTACAAAACCCACCTGCCATACATCGGGCTGCAAAGTATTAATCATCACCGCTTTTTTAAACCTCTTTTTTTTACCTGCAAATGCTTCGCTAAAATCTTTTACAAAAGAATACACAATCTTTATGCCCGGCGTTTTCTCAAGTAGGTGATCAAAAAAACTCATTACCCTGCCAATAAAAAAGAAAGAGCTAAGGTAGCCCACCAATAAAACAAAGCCAATGATGATGATAAAACCTACACCCGGTGGCACCGATACATCGTTGGGATTATTATAAAAAGCCCGAAAAACAGGCATAAGCAAACTGTCTATATTAGTAAAGAGCCAATAGATAAAATAGCCTGTAATGGTAACCGGTGCCAGTATAATAAGGCCTTGTATAAAATACTGTATCAAGCGTTTAAAATTCATGGGCTTTTTCATATTGGTTGCTTTGCTGCTGTTCAAATGTAATACAATGAAGGAGTTTGCCGTGTCAACCCCACTTTAAACCTTCATTAAACTACAATAGTAAATGGTTACTGGTTGGAATTAAAGCTTAGAGATTATAATTCCTGGTAACGAGTAAAACCTTGGGTGGTCAGTTTTGCCCACTATTGGTACGGAAGAAAAGGCCTGCCCAAATTATTTTGGCGATAAACATGGATATTAAATCTGCTTTGCAGAAAAATAAACATTTCCCAATTCACCTTTTTACCCATTGAGCAGTATAGCATCATTTCAAAAACCGCCCAATCCCAGGCATCTTCTTAAATTCTTTTTTCTCTACTTTTATAATAAACAAGCAATACAGCCCCATTAAAACCAAGCCGATTATAAAATTGATAACAGGCATTTGCACCATGCCCGAAACCCAGCGGTGCATCAAAAAGATGAGAAGGGTAATGACCATATAAGCCAGTAATTTTTTCCATGCGTATGGTATTCGGTAATGCTTTTGCCCCAGCACATAGCTAATCACCATCATAAACGCATAGCAAATAAAAGTGGCCCAGGCGCTGCCGCTGTAGCCCCAAATGGGTATCCACCAAATGTTAAGCACCAGGGTAATTATGGCACCGGCAATGGTAATCCAGGCACCGGTCCAGGTGCGGTTGGTAAGTTTATACCAAACGCTCAGGTTATAATACACGCCCAAAAACACGCTGGCCAAGGCTAATATGGGGATGATATGAATACCTTCTGAGTACTTGGCATAGTTTTTACCGTAGGCCAGTTTTGTAACCCAATCGAGGTTAAGCACTATGCCCAGCCACATAATGGTGCAGGCTATTACAAAAAACTTGGTAACCCTGGCGTAAGTACGTGGTGCATTCTTATCGGCACTTTGGTTAAAGAAAAATGGCTCGGCAGCCATTTTAAATACCTGTATAAACATGGTGATGAGTACGGCCAGTTTATAATTAGCACCAAAAATGCCCAACTGCCGCTGCTCTTCTGCAATAGGCAGATCGAGTACCCGTGTATATACAAGGCGGCTCATCATTTCGTTTATCATGCCACCAAGGCCTACTAAAATTAGTGGGTATGAATATTTAATTACTACCACCCACAGCTTTGCATTAAACGTAAGTGAAAACCCTTTCCACTCTCTCCAAAGCATTAATAGCGTAATACCGCTAGCCACCACATTGGCAATAATAGCATAGCCAATGCCGGTAGTAGTATTGTAACCAATTAAGAAAACACTATCGGGGTTGGTGGCATAAATGCCGGGGCAAATGCGTAACCAATAAAAAGTTAATGCCACAGTAATCAATACGTTCACCACTTTTATCGTTGCAAACTTTCGTGGTCTGCCCTCCTGCCTTAATTTGGCAAAGGGGAGCGTACATAGGGTATCCAGAAAAAGGATGTACACCATCCACCGAAAATACTCCGGCTTGCCCGGCATGTCTAAAGCGGCTGCCAAAGAGGTGGTATTAAAAAGTAAAAGCACAGAAAGCAGCAGGGTACTTACTATCAGCGAAATATTGAGGGTATTGTAGAGCTGCTTTTTATCCATGTTCTGGGTAAAACGGAAGTAGCTCGTTTCCATGCCGTATGTAAATAAAATATTGAGAAAAGGAATAGCAGCATACGCCTGCGTAATAGAAGCAGTTACTTCTGGCTCGTACCATCTATACAAAAATATTACTACGAGATAGCTTAAAAACCTGCTAGCAATTGTAGGAACGCCATACCAAATGGTTTGCCCCGCCAGCTTTTTTATATTACCCAATGTTTACCTAATTAAGCTGTAAAAATAATCAAAGCAATGTGGTCGGCAATTTTTGATTTTACAATGCAACCTCTTTTACCCTATTTTTATCTTAATAAAAAATAATACTTATGAAAAAATTACTGTTAGCAGTTCTTGTATTTATTTCTTCGAATGCCATGGCACAAAGCCGTCAGGGCACTGTAGAATATGATAAAATGCTGGTGCCTTGTTTTATTATGGATCTGCCTTTTACAACAGGTGTGGCCGAAGACGCCATTAAAGAAAGGTTTAAAAAGATGGGTTTGTCTTCGAAAGAAAAAAAGGGATTTTTAGAATACCGCAACGTATTGATACCAGAAATTAGTGGCAACCCAATAGATGCGCTGATTAAAGTAGAAAGAAAAAGCCGCAAGGAAAAGGATGCCAGCACGGTGTTTATGATTGTAAATCCGATTGGTGTTAGCACCAATACTACCACTTCTGGTACGGTGGCAGGCATTGCAGCAGGTACAGATGTGTTTCTTACTTCTTTAAAAAACAATACCGAAGACCTGAGCCTGGAATTGGAAATAAAAAAACAGGATGAGGAAGTAAAAAAAGCAGAAAAAAAGTATAAAAATCTGGTGGAAGATGGTGATGACATGCAAAAGAAATTAAAGAAGCTACAAGAGGATATTGTAGAAAATACCAAAAAGCAGCAGGAGCAAACTACCGAAGTTCAGAAGCAAAAAGAAGCCCTAATCCAAATGATGGGTAGGCGCAGGAAATAAGGATAATGGTATTAATGACAACCGGATTCTTTTGGGTGCATTTAACCAATCGCTCTATCTTTTTACAAAGAGGCAAAAAATAGTGATAAATACACCTTTTTCCGCCTTAGTTGGGAGCTGTAAATCTTTGGTCTTTACTAAAAGCAGTATCTGTTAGCGATATCATAAAAGCCACTAATTGCCCCTTTTCAAAATTGGAAAGGGGTATTTTATTTTTTACCAACGGATCGGTGGTGGGGCCATTTACAACGCTGCTGCTATAATGATCCAGCACATCGTAGAGGCTATACAGGCGGCCGTCGTGCATGTAAGGAAACGTTACGTTTACATTGCGAAGCGATGGCACTTTAAATTTCAAAGAATCGGCCTTGTTGTTGGTAATGCCCATTCTTCCAAAGTCTTTATTAAAGGGATCCAAAACAAGTCCGTTGTTGCGAAACTTAAAATCGGTAAATAAAGGTTCGGGGTGGCAGGTGGCACATTTACCTTTGAAAATATCGTAGCCCAATTGTTCGGGCAGGGTAAAAGTGGCCTCGCCACGTTTTACTTTATCGTACCTGCTATTGGCACTTACCATGGTTAGCATAAACTGGCTTAGCGCCTTTGCCATGCGTTGGGTATTAATGGTAGCATCGCCAAAGGCGGCTGTAAACAAGGGAGGGTATTTAGCATCGGTTCGTAGTTTATTCAGCACATTTTCCAGGGTTTCGGCCATTTCGTTAGGGGCTGTAATGGGAGCCAAAGGCTGTGCATCCAAATGGTTAATGCCGCCATCGAAGTGAAATGCAGATTGCCAGGCAAGGTTAGCCAGCGATGGTGCATTGCGGGTAGTAAACTGCCCGTTAAAACCATGGCTAAGGTTATGATCAAAAGTGGCCATGGCCGCAAACGACTGATGACAACTGGCACAGGGAAACTGCCCGTCTTTACTCAATTTGCCTTCGTAAAATAATTTACGGCCAAGGTCTATGCCTTGCTGGGTAAGCTTATTGCTATCAAGATTGTATTTAATAGCAGGCCAGCCTGCAGGTATGCTAAACCCTACCGAAGTGGTTTGTGGTACTTCTACATCTTTCTTTTTTTTACAGGAAATTACCACCACAGTAAATGCTACATTGGCCACAACTGCAATTAATATGGTAATTTTTTTTGTCAATTGAAGGTTGGGATTGCAGCTGCATTTTTAATTGATAACATCTGTAACCGTAAACATCCGCATATAATTTGCTGCAATTTTATTGGCCAAAACACCAGGGCTCATACAAAAAGCTTCGTCGGCAATTTTTACATCGGCAGCACCGGTAAACCATGCATTTACATCGGCCGCAATCAATACTTCGCTGGCTTTTAGTTTTGAAATGTTCAAAGCTGTGGGCAAATCCAACGTGATTTTTTTAACCACATTGTTATCGCTTTTAAAGCCGCCTATATGGTAGGTAATCCCTTGCAAAGGCGCTGTAGATGCGGGTGATGTGCCTTCTAGCTTAGCCATAATGTAGCCGCTGTTCCATGTCCAAAACATGCCATTGGCCGGGTCTAAAGCACCTGTTTGCACACCACTAACGTTGCGGCTGCTATCCACACCCACATAAAAACTAATTTTAGAAAACCTGTTGGCCGCCACAGAAACGGTGAAGGATTTACTGGCTGGGGCTTTTTCATCTACCAAAAAATAACTTTCCGGCACTTTGGTTTCTACGCCGGCATCGCTGGTAAAAGAAATATTGCTGATGTAGTATTTAAAATTGGTAACCGTGTATGGCTCCAGTTGGGCATTGGTATAAGTGGTTGCAAACTGTAAAGCATCATTGCCAACCTTATGCTGAAAGCTGAGTTTCACCTCGTAATTGGCTGTGTCGCCGGTTACCTCTTGCTGGCAACTGTGTAATGTAGTGGCTCCAATTATCATCAGCCCCAAATACAGTATCCCGTTTTTCATGGTATGTAAAATTAAAAATCAGTAACCTTTCCCCTCAAAGCCTTTTTCTCTCCTTCTCTTTTCTTAGATGCAATCCGCTTCTCTTTAGCTGCTTTACTGGGTTTGCTTGCTATGCGGGGTTTCTTTTTCTCCAACGCTTTTTTCACCAAATCGTTGAACTTTTTTACTACTTCTTCTTTATTGGCTAACTGGCTGCGGTGTACCTGGCTCTTTATCAAAACCTGTCCTTCTTTATTAATGCGGTTCGCCAGCTTTTCTTCCAATACTATTTTTTGTTCTTCGGTTAGCAACAGGCTATTGGCCAAATCCCAATAACCTTCTACCATGGTTTCTACCTTGTTTACGTTTTGTCCGCCACTGCCGCCGCTACGGGCAGTTTTAAAGGTTAATTCGGCGGAAATATTGATGATCACTTTTTTTTATTTAATCTAAGTACAATTATTTAGAAGCGTTTGCACTAACCAATTGAGACAGCAACTTTAACTGTTCATCGCTCATTTGATAATGATAGTGGTGAATAACATTACCCGCCTGTTGGTTAAAATGGCATTGGTTGTTTTGAATAGCTGGAGTCTCTGGTAAAAAGTCAGTTATTGGCTTTTCCAAAATATTAGCAATTTCGTACAATTCACCAATGGTAATTTCACTTGTTTTCTTTTCCAATCTGGAAAAGCCCCCTTGTTGTATACCCAACTGTGCAGCCATATATTCCTGGGAGTAGTTTTTATCTTCTCTTGCCCTTTTAATTTTCTCACCAACATTCAAAATTGCGGTTTCGTGTTTTCTTTTCATGCTTTTATGTTGTAAATGAATTTATTATGCAATTTATGGTTAGGTTATGTAAAAGCAATGGTGAAATTTTATCTAACCAAATAATAGTTTAAATCAAAAGGTTAGTGCTTATCCTTAAAGCCATATTTAACTATGAAATCACTATTCGTTATGACAAGCATCGCATTCCTAATGATGTTTAGTTCTTGTACCAAAAAAGTAGAATTGGATGTTCAGGCCGTCGAGGCGCTATCTTTACTTTCGCAAGAAGTTTTAAATGAAACTTCTGTACCGGAGATGAAACAAGCGTATTTGATGCTTTCAAATAAGGAAAAGGAAGCTTTGTGGAAAACCAAATATGCTACGATACTAAAAAATGATGAAGGAAAGTTATCTTCTGAGCAATCACTACTTATTAAAAAATTACAAACCTTTTTAATAACTAATGGGATGGATAAAATCTTTAGTGACTCAAAAATTGGTGAAAAATTTATCAATGTAAACCTCACCGCTTTTGAAAGGGCTTTTACAAAGTCACAACAATTTTTTCTTGTTGAATGCCCGTATTTTAGTAACGATTTTTCTATAGTTGGCACAAATGATCTTACTATTAAAAGTATTTTGCAAACCAGAAAGGCTACAAACGAAATTAATCGGGCAGGCTTCTCGGATGAAGAAGAAGAGGTAGATGATTTAGGCCTTACTGCGAAATGTACATGTAGATACAACTTGGGGTGCCCTGGAAGTGGCAATAATTGTGATACTAATACAGACTGTACAAAAGCAGGTGGCTGTGGATTATTTAGTGGATCTTCTTGTTTGGGCAGGTGTGAAGGGTTTCAACCTTCAACATAATTTTTCTTAAATTAAAACATAATAAATGAAAATTATTGGTTGGAAAGGTATTGTGGTAACAGTAATTACAATTTTGTTTTTTACATCATTTATTTACAATTTAGATGTTGTTTTGGCGTATTTAAACGTAAACTTCGAAAAGACATATATTAAAATGTATGTCCTTTTTACTATTTTTCATTTTGTAATGGCACTTTGGTTACTTACGAGATTTAAAGCTTCATTTTTTCTTTTTTTAGTTTGTATTGCCCCTCATCTTGTAATAGATGCACAAGTGCTATACGAAAATATACTGGTGCCGTTAAGAGCTCCTTTTGCTACTATTTTCCCGGTATTAGGTACAGCTTTAGCATTTATCTATAAAAGGGGTCGAAAACCATTATTTATTGGAGTATTCATTGGCTCTATTGCTTTTTTATTGCTTTCGTGGAAGGTGTTTATACCTAAAATGTCATATTCTTTTTATGTAAATAAACTGCCAAAAAATACTGGTGTTTTAGGTAGAGAAGTTTATAAAACAATTACAGGAGATGCTGTTGCAATAGAAGATACCGCCCGAAATAAAGTACTATTATTAGAATGGTATTTTGTAGGATGCCCCCCTTGTGAAGAAAAATATAAAGCCCTAAAACAATTGGCAGATACTTTTAAAAACAAGCAACTTGACATAGTAATGATTTGTGCCGGAACGGTTACAAAGTTTGATAAGTTTCAAAATCATGCCAACAAAAACGCTTTTGGTGGAATTACATTTTTATACGACGGGGATTCTATAAGTAACCGTTTTTGCAAGGGAGGAATAAGAAGTTTCCCTACGGAGTTTTTATCGAAAAGATTCCAAAAACCAGAGCCTTCATTTTTAGGTTTTGATAGCGATATCTCCGATATGTATTTAGAGAACGAGATAAAAAAAATTAAAAAACTATTAGGTGAATAAGATTCTCATTGTTATCGCTTTCTTATTGGCAGTTTTACTTGGTTGTAAACCAAAAGTTCCAATTATTGAATGCGATTTAAAAAATTTAATGTCAAGCGATACGAGCTTTACCAACAAGTCCTTTACAATAAAAAATACGGGTAATTCAGATTTAATAATTGAAGATTTTTTAACAGGTTGCGACTGTACAACAATTGGCCTAAAAGCAGGAATGCATATTTTGCCATCAGATTCATTAATTGTTCCTGTTACAATTACCCCTTCAAAAAAGGATAATGAGAAAAAAAAGGCAATCTCCATAACAATTAAAACAAATGCTTTACCAAGGTTTACTTCATTTACGTTTGTGATTAAGAATCCCTCTAATTTAGAACAGAAATTATAGTGTATCCGTTTTACCAACCCCTTATTTTCTATGATTTACTTGCGTAGTAATTTTGCGGTAGCAGTTCTTTGATTTTATTGATTGGGTGATCTTTGATTT
>JAYUOV010000246.1:0-9713 GCA_043760535.1 Chitinophagaceae bacterium | reverse complement strand
GCATCCATAGCCATCAGCAAAAACATTTTGCCTTTGGCTTTAAATACTAAAGCTGTTGCCCCAAAAGGAAAACCTTCTTCCACATCGGGTTTTGAAAGTATTTATTGGCGGGCTGATGTTGGGCATCAATTACATCTATACCAAAAACCTGTGGTTTGGCATTTTCTTACACTTTGGCTGGAACTTTTTTATGGGCTCGGTACTGGGTTACGAGGTAAGCGGCATCAATCTGCAACCATTGCTTACACAAAATGTAACCGGCCCAAATCTTTGGACTGGCGGGGCTTTTGGCTTTGAAGGGTCTGTATTGAGTATGGTGGTAAATGTGGTTTTGGTGGGCGTTTTAGTAGGTGTGTATGAAAGTAAAGGGATGCAAATGGATTTAGCTAATGGCAAAAAAAGCATTGGATTTCAAACATAATATTCATAATAAACAGAAACGTATTATTTTGGCAACATGAGAAAAATACTGGTTATCGTTTTAACATCCTTTATTTACCTAATAACATTTTCACAATCTCAAAATGCACTAACGGATACTATTAAAGCTTACTTAAGCAGGGCCACTACGAATGAAGAAAAAATAGAACATTTATCGAGGCTTAGCCGTACTTTAATGACTACCAACCTTGCCGAAGCCGATAAGTATGGCCAGCAATTAACAGAAGTGGCGGAAACGAGCCGTGACAGAAAATTGATGTTCAAGGCACTGCTGGCAAACGGCGAACGGTATAGTATGCTAGCCGGCCGAAAAGAGAATTTAGACAAAGCATTTAACTACTATAAGCAGGCACTGGATTTGGCCCGCCAAAACGGTTTGGATGAGCAAATGGTTGCGGCCTATTTATATATGTCGGAATTAAGCCGGATGATACCAGAGATAGAAAAAGCTTTAAACTATTGTAACCAGGCTTACAGCTATGTTGGCAGTATCAAAAACGATAGTCTTTCGGCAAGGGTTTATCTGGAATTAGGTTCGGTATATCTTGGCAAAAATGAAAAACTGCTGGCCTTGCGCAATTATATGGCAAGTGTACGCATTGCTGAAGATCTGAAAAACAAAGCACTCTTGCGGCTTGGATATGAATCTTTATCCGTGTTTTATACAGGTATAGAAGCCTATGATAAGGCCATTGATTACCAAACCAAAGTTCTTGGTCTACAATTCAACCGTTACGGACAGGCTGCACTTGTTAAAGTACAAGACCTTAACAGGCTGGGAGATATTTATGCTTATAAAAAAAGCTATGATATGGCCATGCGCAATTATGAAAAAGCTTTGGTGATTGCAGACTCTGCAGGCTTTAGTCCGCTAAAAGCACTGGTGTACCAAAGCATTGTGAATAACTATTTAAGAAGCGATCAGCCGCAAAAAGCCTTGACTTTTTTTAATGGCCATCCGGAATTAAAGACCTTTTTTGAAGCTCTTAACTATGGTTATTTTATAGACCAATCGTATGCCTTTATTTATTCGCAATTGGGTAGGTTCGACTCTGCCAGATATTATTATAGTAAAGTGGCACCCATTTTTGAAAATGATGTAAACAAGGGTAGCAGAATGTCTTATTATTATCAGTTGGGTTTAATGTATAAAAAAACGGGTGAAAACAACAAAGCTGTAGAATACTTTACAAAAGCGAAATTAATATGCGACACCATAGGCGAACTGCAAACAATGGGCAGTGTGGCAAAAGAGCTTGACACTTTGTACCAACTAAAAGGGGATTATAAGCAGGCACTATATTTTAATAATCTGAACCACACATACAAAGACAGCCTGGATAAATTAGGTAAGGAAAAAGACCTGATACAGGTGGAAGTAACGGCCGAACAACAGCGGCAGGAACGGCTGGAAAAAGAAGCCTTAGAAACTAAGAATAAGCGAAACAATATTCAATACATGCTTATTGTTATAGGCATTGTAAGCTTGTTTGTAGTAATGGTTACCATGGGTATGTTTAAAGTATCGGCCAGTACCATTAAGCTGGTGGGCTTCTTTGCATTCCTGATGTTTTTTGAGTTTATTTTCCTCATTTTTAAGAAAAACATTTACAGTTTTACAAATGGTGAGCCATGGAAAGACCTAGCGTTTATGATAGCATTGGCAGCCGTATTATTACCGCTCCACCACTGGTTGGAGCATAAGGTGATTCATTATTTAACATCGCACAACAGGCTTACTGCAAGTGGCAAAGGATTTATGGATCGATTTCTGAAAAAGAAAAAGTAAATTGGTAGGAAAACAACACTTAAACAAACCATTCATTTCTTTTTCCCTACCACCAAATTGTACGAAGCATCAATAAATTCCTTTAGTTGTTTTGAAGATAAATGCCCGTCAGTAATTACGGTATTCCAATGCTGTTTATTCATGTGGTAGCCGGGCAAAATATGGTGCGGATAGGTTTCCCGAAGTTCGATGGCTAATTCCGGATCGCATTTTACATTAAACTGAAACGGCTGTGCATCCATAGCCATCAGCAAAAACATTTTGCCTTTGGCTTTAAATACTAAAGCTGTTGCCCCAAAAGGAAAACCTTCTTCCACATCGGGTTTTGCCAACGCATATTGGCGAAGCGTTTCTATATCCATTATTAAACGAATTAATGTAAAAAACTTTGTAACCCTTTCTCCCTTCATCCTTAATGATAAAGCATTAAAACCGAATGGTAAAATGCTGTTTTACCTTAAAATCTTTTCTAAAAAACACAAGCCCTATAAAGAATAAATCGATGGTAAGCATTACCCGATTATCAGCTTTAATGGTTTCCCAGGCGGCTTCCATTTCGCTACTCCAATGCACATCATCAAATATTAATATGGTGTATTCATGGCTGTGTTTCATCAATTGTTCAAAGTATCGTAGCGTGGGTTCTTTGCGGTGATTACCATCTACAAATGCCAGATCGAATGGTGTATTTTTTTGTAATATTGATTCAAGTGTTTCATCAAAATTACCTAACACTAATTCAATATTTTTTAAAGCCAGTTGCTCAAAATTTTGTTGTGCAATGGCAGCTATAGCCGGAGCACCTTCCATAGTAATAACCTTTGCAGCACTGCTTGCTTTAGCCAGATATGCACTTGTAATACCAAGCGATGTACCTAATTCAATTATGGTTTTCGGGTTGTAATAATCTACCAGCCTAAACATGAGTTGTCCAAACTTTTTTGGCTTCAATGCACTATTGGTAATTTCTTTTACCAGCCTGTTTTTTGTTTTTGAAACTACTGAACCTGCACCGTAGTCATCTACAATTATGGGTGTTGCATCATTTTTTAAATCTGCCCTCAACGCCTCTATTTGTTCGTAAGCATAAAAATGTCTTTTGTCGTTAAGCACATTAATAATAAAATCAAAAACAAACGGCGAATGTGTACCATGCCCCTTACCATTAGAAGCAGTTAGGTAATATTTCAGGTATCTTTTGGCTAATTTAAAAGGACTGTACAAGTTGGTTGATTAGTTGATTGGTGTATTAGTTGATTGGTTGTTTTGATTTTAGTAGAGACGCCATGCTGGCGTCTGAATCATGTAAATAAAACAAAAGAAAATGGCTATTAATTATGTATTAAACGATCAAAAGTTTCAAATGAATAATCGAATGCATGTTTGGCATCCTGATCCATATCTTTCTTAAAAACCAGTTGCCATTCATCTTTTTTTATAATAGGAAAAAATGCATCGGCATCCTCAATATTCGTATGCACACGGGTCATGTAAATTCTGTTGGCTATAGCAAAACTTTGCTCATAAATTTGCCCGCCGCCAATGATGAAAATTTCGTTGGTAGCCAATGTTGCTGCCTTCTGTATTGCATCATCTAAACTGAATGCTGTTGTTACGCCTTCGGCCTTCCAGCCGTGCTGTGTGGTGATAACAATATTGGTTCTGCCCGGCAATGGCTTACCTACACTTTCAAAAGTTTTACGGCCCATTATTACCGGCATAGCCCAGGTTGTATTTTTAAAAAACCTAAGGTCGTTTGGCAAATGCCATAGCAACGCACCCTTATTGCCAATGGCATTATTGGTGGAGGCTGCAACTATAAGGGATATTGTCATTGGGTCATTAGTCATTGGTCAGTAAGTCAATTTTTGGTCATTCGGTCACAAGTCAGTAGGTCAATATCATTTTCATTATCCATTACCCAATTATCAATGATTCATTAAAACCTACACCGCCACCGCCGCTTTTATTCCAGGATGGCATTGGTAATTCTCCAGTTCAAAATCTTCGAATGTAAAACCATAAATATTTTTTACAGCAGGGTTTATGTTGAGTTGTGGCAAAGGAAAAGGTGTTCTCGTCAGCTGCAGTTTTGCCTGTTCAAAATGATTACTATACAAGTGTACATCACCAAAGCTATGTACAAAATCGCCTGGCTCCAGATCACAAACCTGTGCTATCATCATGGTAAGCAGTGCATACGATGCAATATTAAAAGGCACACCCAAAAACACATCTGCACTGCGTTGGTAAAGCTGACAGCTAAGTCTGCGTTTTGTTTCGCAACCTTTTGCCGGCGCCACATAAAACTGAAACATATTGTGGCACGGCATCAGCGCCATTTTCGGCAGGTCGGCTACGTTCCAGGCACTCACTATCAGGCGGCGGCTGTCGGGATTTGTTAGAATCTCGTTTATCAGCCATGTTATCTGGTCCGTTGTTCTGCCATCGGCACCTTCCCAACTGCGCCATTGCTTACCGTACACGGGGCCAAGATCGCCGTTTTCGTCTGCCCATTCATCCCAAATACGAATGCCGTTTTCTTTTAAATAGGCAATATTGGTATCACCTTTTAAAAACCAAAGCAGTTCGTAAATGATAGACTTTAAGTGTAGTTTTTTGGTAGTCACCATCGGGAAACCTTCTGCCAGATTAAACCTTAACTGATGCCCAAATATGCTTCGGGTTCCTGTTCCGGTACGGTCGCTTTTATCGGCTCCGGTTGTAATGATATCGTTTAGCAAATTGAGATACTGCTGCATGGGTGCAATGTAAATATTAAGGAGGTAGATTTATGCGTTAGGGCTAAAGGATTTTCGATTGTGGGTAGGCTGTGTATTAAAACATTTGGAAGTTAGTTTCGGATTGTCTCCGTTTATAATGCATCATTACCATCTGCAAATACTATTTAAATAAACTAAACCAGAATCTGTTTTCTACACACCAAAAGCATAATTTAGTTACTCTCTAATATCTCAATTGGCTTACAATCAACTTTAAAATAACGATGCTTATGGCTGAAAATAAAGAACCGGTTCTACCCAATGAAATAATAGATAATCCACGCCGAAATTTTTTGAAGCAATCTTCCATATTGGCAGCATTGGCAGTAACCCCGGCAGCATTTGTAAAAGCAGGCGGCGATGGCGAAGCATTAGCCACAGCTCTTGAAAAGATGCCACTCAATACGGAAATTAACGGTATCGCTCAAAAATTGCAGGTAGAAAGCAGGGTAACCTTGCTTGATTTACTAAGAGAGCAACTCGATCTTACTGGCACCAAAAAAGGCTGCGACCATGGCCAATGCGGTGCTTGTACGGTTCATGTAAACGGGCAACGGGTAAACGCCTGCCTTACTTTAGCCGTTACCACCGAGGGTAAAAAAGTAACCACTATCGAGGGCCTTGCAAACGGCGAAACACTGCACCCCATGCAGGATGCATTTATAAAATTCGATGGCTTTCAGTGCGGCTACTGTACACCCGGCCAAATAATGAGTGCTGTAGCCTGTGTAAGAGAAGGGCATGCCAATACACCAGACGAAATACGGGAATATATGAGTGGCAACATCTGCCGCTGTGGTGCTTACAGCAATATTGTGGATGCCATTGTATTCGCAAAACAGGGAGGAAAAACAATATGAACCAATTTCAATACATACGGCCTGCTACACAAAAAGCAGCTATTAGCGAAATGGCAAAAGGCAGTCCGGCGTTTCTTGCAGGCGGAACCAATCTGATAGACCTCATGAAAAATGGCGTGTCTGCACCAGATAAATTGGTGGATATTAATAACCTGCCAATGGCCGCTATTACCAAAATCCCAACCGGCATCCGCATCGGTGCCCTGGCTAAAAACTCAGCGGTGGCGGAGCATGAACTCATCACAAAAAACTTTCCGTTATTATCATTAGCCCTGCAAGCCGGCGCATCGCCACAGTTACGCAATATGGCTACCGTTGGTGGCAATATGATGCAGCGAACAAGGTGCGGCTATTTTTACGATACCACTATGCCGTGTAATAAACGGCAGCCCGGTAGCGGCTGTGCAGCAGTTGGCGGTTACAACCGAATGCATGCCATTTTTGGCACCAGCGATAAATGCATAGCAGTTCACCCAAGCGATATGTGCGTAGCACTTGTGGCCTTAGATGCAGTGGTTATAGTGGCCGGGCCCAAAGGCGAAAGAAAAATTCCGTTTGCAAATTTCCACCGCCTGCCCGGCTATATGCCCGAAAAAGACAATACGTTACAAAAGGGAGAATTGATTATTGCCACAGAGATTCCAAACAACAGTTTAAGCAAACATGCACACTATTTAAAAATCCGTGACAGGGCTTCGTATGCATTTGCGTTGGTTTCTGTAGCCGCCGCCTTAAACCTAAATGGCAATAACATTAAAGATGTTCGGCTGGCTATGGGCGGTGTGGCACATAAACCATGGCGGCTTACCGAAGCAGAAAAATTCTTAAAAGGAAAACAAGCAACAGAAGCCGTTTTTAAACAAGCCGCAACAATTGCCATGAAAGGCGCAAAAAGTTTTGGCGAAAACGATTTTAAATTAACCATGGCTCCAAATGCCATTGTAGAAGCATTAAAATCAGCCATCCTGTAGAGACGTCCATTTATGGCGTCTCCCTCTTGGCGAATGAATTATTGTAAATCAAAAAAAGAAAAAAACCATTAGGGCGTAACCCGGCCGCAAAGCCGTCTAAATTCATTGGTTTAAACTGGCCGGGTCGGCTTGCCCCGAAGCATTTCGGGGGCTATCCACTACATGTCCGCCGCCGCATAGGGTCACCAAAGCTTCGCTATTCATAAATTCATCGGCGGCGTTACGGGCTTTTCGTTCCTATCCCTTACGCTTCCAAAACCATACAAACGCATCTATTATGCCAAACGAAAAAGAAGAAACCATAAGCCGGGTAGACGGCATACAAAAAGTAACCGGCAAGGCTAAATATTTTGCAGAATTTAAGGTACCCAATATGGCATATTGCGTAATGGCTACGAGCACCATTACTCGTGGCCGCATCACCGCCATAGATACCAAAAAGGCAGAAAATGCACCCGGTGTACTTGCCGTTTTTACCCACCTTAATATGCCCGAAATACCTGGCAATCCTACAGCACCCAATCCTGCAAACCTGCCATCGGGCGGTCAGCAGTACAGAATATTTGGCAGCAATCAGATACTGTTCAATGGCCAACCTATTGCCATGGTAATAGCCGATACTTTAGAAAGGG
Source organism: Chitinophagaceae bacterium (assembly GCA_043760535.1). Taxonomy (GTDB): domain Bacteria; phylum Bacteroidota; class Bacteroidia; order Chitinophagales; family Chitinophagaceae; genus JAZKFT01. Next base: position 2,237 of record JAYUOV010000246.1, on the reverse strand, counting down.
CACAATATGGAGCTTCACTCATAAAATCTACCTATCAAAAAGACACATTTCGTACCAATATAGACACGGAAAAGGATAAAGGCGTAGCACCAAAACGTGGCAACGGCGATTACAAACGTGGCGAAGAAGGTGCGTATAAAAATGCCCCGGTAATAGTAGAAGAAAACTACACCATGCCCATGGAAACCCACAACCCCATGGAGTTATATGGCATACTGGCAAGTTGGGATGGTGCTGATAAAGTAACCGTGTATGCCAAAACACAGGGCGTAAAAAGCACACAGAGTGCTATTATGAGGGCATTTAAACTAACAGAAAAAAATGTGCAGGTATATTCCGAATTTGTAGGCGGTGGCTTTGGCATGGCTTTACGCACCTGGCCACAGGAAATAGCCGTAGTAGCGGCTGCAAAAAAAATCGGACGCCCGGTAAAGTTTGTAATGACGAGGCCGCAAATGTTTACCATGGTTGGCTACCGGCCCGCAACCCTGCAAAAAGTAGGGCTTGGTGCTACAGCCGATGGAAAAATTACCGGCATTTACCACGAAGCCACTGGCGTTACCAGCACTTACGACGATTTTACAGAAGGTACTGTAAACATGTCTAAATCCATGTATGCCTGCCCCAATGTGCAAACCAAATACCGCATTGTACCGTTAGATATTGGTGTGCCTATCTGGATGCGTGGCCCCGGCGAAGCTACTGGTGCCTTTGCTTTGGAATCGGCTATGGACGAACTGGCTTACAAACTCAAATTAGATCCCATTGAATTACGCATCCGCAACCATGCAGATACGGATCCTGAAAAGAAATTGCCCTACAGCAGTAAATTTTTAAAAGAAGCCTACGCAGCAGGTGCCGAAAAAATTGGCTGGTTTAAACGCAACCCCGAACCCCGCAGCATGAAGGCCGGCGAATGGTTGGTAGGCTATGGCATGAGTTCAGGAACGTTTGGTGCATTCAGGGGAACAGCACAATCCAAAGCGATTTTAAAAGCTGATGGAAGCCTTACTTTACAAAGTGCTGCTAGCGATATTGGCCCCGGAACGGGCACAGCCATGACACAGATAGCACATGAAACATTGGGGATTCCTGTTAATAAAATTAAGTTCGAACTGGGTGATTCCTCCTATCCGCAAGGTGGTACACAAGGCGGCTCATCCATGAACGCTTCGCTTGGCTCGGCAGTACATGCGGTATGTACTGCGGTAAAAAAAGCTTTAGCTAAAATGACCACCACCAAAGAAGGTTCTCCACTTGCTGGCATTAATGCCGAAGAACTTTCGTTCGAAGCCGGAGTGATTTATGCAACTGCCGACCGCAGCAAAAAAATGTCTTTTGCAGAAGTACTGCAACTGCACAACCTGCCAATGCTGGAACTAACCGAAATTTCCAAACCCGGCGATGAGCAAAAGCAATACTCCATGTATTCATTTTCAGTTCATTTTGTGGAAGTACATGTACACCCTGCTACCGGACAGGTAAGGGTAAAGCGGGTAGTAAGTGTGGCGGATGCAGGAAAAATAGTTAGTCCTAAAACGGCTGCCAGCCAAATGATTGGCGGAGCTACCGGTGGTATTGGCATGGCATTAACCGAAGAGGTGATTATAGACCATCGGTATGGCCGCATGGTGAATAATAATTTTGCCGACTACCATGTACCTGTAAGTGCCGATACGCCGCATATTGATACCATTTTTATTGACAAACCAGACCCCTACATTAACCCAATGGGGGCAAAAGGAATGGGAGAAATAGCCTTAATAGGTTTTGCTGCCGCAGTTGCCAATGGTGTGTACCATGCCACCGGTAAGCGGATTCGGGAATTGCCTATTACGCCGGATAAATTGTTAGCTTAAGTCATTGGGTCATTGGTCAATTGTCATTCAGTCATTCAATGCCGTTTTCTCAAGTAATTCGTAAGGGTGTCAGTTTGCAAATCCCGTTCGTCAGGGGCGGAGTCCCAAATAAAAGCGAATTTTAACCACTTTGAAAGAGCAAGAAATCTGGCAATTAGCCCCGAAAGGGCGGAACATAATAGCCCGGGGCAGCGCCCTGGGTTTTAGAATGTTCTGTTGCCGGTAAGCCCTGAAAGGGCGAAACAATTATGTAATGCAATTTCGTTTGACAACTAATTTTGTTCCGCCCTTTCAGTTATACCGTTTAATTCCAAACATTCGGCAAACAATTTTATATGTTTGCTTCGGCAATTGGTGAACCCGTATATACTTCGCTAG
>JAYUOV010000245.1:0-9770 GCA_043760535.1 Chitinophagaceae bacterium | reverse complement strand
TGCCTTGTCGTCGGGGTCTTCCATTTCGCTGATCTGTGCTTCTATGGAGTTGCTCATTACTATTACCTGTGCATCTTCATCTTTTACGGCAGCCATTAAAGCATCCGAATATTTATTGCCAGTGTGCATAGATGGTTCATCTACATTGGCCACATAGAGTACCGGTTTTTCGGTTAGTAAAAACAAGTCTTCTACTGCAATATGTTCTACTTTATCTAAGCCAAGTGTGCGTATATTTTTACCAGCTTCCAAGTGGTCTTTACACTTTTTTAAAACCTCATATTCTGCCTTCTGTTTGGCATCGGCGTTTCGCAATAATTTTTCGGCCTTGCTAAATTTTTTCTCTACACTTTCTAGGTCTTTCAATTGTAATTCAGTGTCAATAATATCCTTATCGCCAACTGGGTTTATCGGCCCTTCATCCCTTAAAATATTTTCATCTTCAAAACAACGGATTACATGAACAATAGCATCCACCTCTCGAATATTGGCCAAAAATTTATTGCCAAGTCCTTCTCCCTTGCTGGCGCCGCGTACAAGGCCAGCTATATCCACAATCTCTATTTGGGTAGGTACTTTACGGTTGGGTTTAACCAGTTCTTCCAGCTTATCCATGCGTTCATCTGGTACATCTACCAAACCCACATTGGGTTCGATGGTGCAAAAACGATAATTGCTTGCTTGTGCCTTGGCACTATTGCTTACTGCGTTAAAAAGCGTTGATTTGCCTACGTTCGGAAGCCCGACTACACCTGCTTGTAAAGCCATTTTGATTTGCGATTTATGAATTACGATTTACGATTTGCCCTACGAAGGGCTGCAAATGTAACCTTCGCCGGTGTAATGAGGAAATTGGGGATTAGGGCAGATTAAATCTTATTAAAAAACTGTTATTGCCTATTTTAGCTTAATCCGTGGTTCGGGTTATTTCTAAATCAATCTTATGGCATTAAGCAGAATATGGTCGGCGTTCATCATCATAGCCATTTTAGTGGCTGGCACCCGCTGCATTTTTACAGATGGGCAAAACGATATTTTTACCCGCATAGTTACAGGTAAAAGTGATGATGCTTACACCTACACTACGGTGGGAAGCCCGGCCAATGCTGGTATTGCAACGGTAGATAGTTTTTCTAGAAGAATAAAAGGATTCGCTTATACCCAGGTGGCTAATGCTAAAGAAAGCAACACCATTATAACCGATAACCCATTTTCTGATTCGGTGGCTACACTTAAAAAAGAGTACCCTGCATTACGGGTATTTACTTATACAGAGGTACTTAATCGGCTACAAAAACCAGTGGATGGCATTATAGAAACCTGTAAAGTGGCGGTAAATATTTGCATGGGTCTTATTGGTATTATGGCATTGTTTATGGGTTTTATGGGCATTGCCGAAAAGGCAGGTGGCATTAATGTGCTATCAAGAATTATTGGCCCTTTTTTCTCCAAAATTTTTCCTGATTTGCCCAAGGGCCACCCGGCTATGGGCCACATGATGATGAACTTTAGTGCCAACCTTTTAGGGCTGGATAATGCAGCCACACCTTTTGGCATAAAAGCTATGGAAAGCCTGCAAGAAATTAACCCCACAAAAGAACGGGCTAGTAATGCACAGATTATGTTTTTGTGTCTTCACGCTTCGGGTTTAACCTTAATTCCGGTTAGCATTATTGCACTTCGGGCAGGTACTAAAGCGGCCAACCCTACCGATATTTTTATACCCTGTATGATTGCCACTTTTGCAGCCACCATGGCGGCAATGTTTATCGTTTCTTTTAAGCAAAAAATTAATTTATTACAGCCTGTGGTTTTGGCTTGGATTGGGGGGTTATCTGCTATCATAGCCGGGCTGGTGGTGTATATTAAAACGCTGAACAGCGATCATGTGCAATCTTTTTCTGGCATACTTAGCAATGGATTAATACTGGTAATTTTTCTGCTGATTATACTTGGGGGGCTGTATAAAAAAATTGATGTTTTTGATGCATTTATACAAGGTGCTAAGGGCGGTTTTGATACTGCCGTTCGTATTATTCCTTATTTGGTGGGGATGTTGGTAGCCATTAGTATGCTGCGCAATAGTGGTGCTTTTGATGTGTTAATTAATGGCTTAAAACAGCTTTTTGCTGCATTGGGTGCCGATACCCGTTTTGTAGATGGATTGCCTACCGCCATCATTAAACCCTTTAGCGGCGGCGGTGCTAGGGGCATGATGGTAGATACGATGAAGACTTATGGTGCCGACTCTTTTGCCGGAAGGCTTAGCTGCATTTTACAAGGAAGCAGCGATACTACCTTTTATGTGATAGCCGTTTACTTTGGTTCTATTTCGGTAAAAAATACCCGTTATGCTGTGGGTGCTATGCTGCTTGCCGACCTTGTGGGTATTATCACATCGGTGCTATTGTGTTACTTATTTTTTGGGGCTGTAGCTTAGCATTTGCGGATGGTTATTAATAAGCATATCGGTGAAATGCCGCTCAGTTTTTTATAAATTACAAGCTGCCATGCTAATAGTTGCGTTAGGGATTGCAGCGGAAATCTTTTTTTGGCCAGGTGTTTATCCTTTAAAAGACAGATAGATTGGCCAAAAAAAATTGGAGCGTAAAGCCCGCCGCCGCTCCTGTATTTTTAGCGGCGGAACGCCCATATTTACAAAGTAGTTATCCATTACAAGTTAGTGTGGGTTAGATTTAAGAATTCTTTTCTCTTCTTCCATTTGTAGAAGATACCAAAGAAGGATGAGGCTGCTACTAACAGGCTTTTAAACTGCGATTATAATGTGGTATCCGTAGCGATAGGTAAGGAGTTCTGAATTTACTTTTTTCTAAAAAACAACCTAATGGGTACACCGGTAAAAGTGAAATTTTCCCGTAGTTTGTTTTCAAGGTAATTTTTATAAGGGGTTTTTAAATCGTCGGGGTAATTGGTAAAAAAGGCAAAAGATGGAACATAGGTAGGTAACTGTACTACGTATTTAATCTTTATTAAATTACCCCTAACCATTGGTGGGTTGTAAGCTTGTATGGCTTTTAGCATAATATCGTTCAGCTTGCTAGTGGCTACTTTACGGGTTTTGTTTTCGTACACTTCCAGCGCTAATTCTATTACTTTAAAAATTCTTGTTTTTTCTGTAGCAGATACAAACAGCACTGGCACATCTGTAAACGGTGCAAATTTTGCCTTAAGTTCTTTTTCGTAATCTCGGGCTGTGTTGGTTACTTTTTCTACCAAATCCCATTTGTTTACAATTACTACAATGCCTTTGCCTTTCTTTTCGGCTAGGCTAAAAATGTTCATATCCTGTGCTGTAAGGCCCTTTACAGCGTCTATCAGCAACAGGCAAATATCAGCTTCGTCCATTGCCTTAATGGCACGGATGACGCTATAAAACTCCAGATCTTCGTTCACCTTGGTTTTGCGGCGGATACCTGCGGTATCAATCAATATAAATTCTTTTTGAAACAGGTTGTAATGGGTATGTATCGTATCTCGGGTAGTGCCTGCTATATCGCTTACAATGGTTCGTTCCTGGCCTATTAAAGCATTTAGTAGGCTGCTTTTGCCCACATTTGGCTGGCCCATAATGGCAAACTTTGGCAGGGCATCTAAGTCCAGCACTTCGTCGCTTGCTTCGGGTGTAATTAGTTCGGCTACTGCATCCAGCACTTCGCCGGTGCCGCTACCGCTCATGCTGCTTAAAAAAAAGGTGTTTTCAAAACCCATGGAGTAAAACTCTGTGGCATCCAACTGTCGTTGGCTATTGTCTACTTTGTTTACCGCTAAAAAAACAGGCTTGGTGGTTCGGCGCAGTACATCGGCCATTACTTCGTCCAAATCGGTAATGCCGGTAGCTACATCCACCATAAACAACATAGCGTCGGCTTCTTGCACGGCTATTTTTACCTGCTTGGCTATTTCTCGTTCGAAAATATCTTGGCTATCTGGCACAAAACCACCAGTGTCTATTACGTTAAAAGATTTGCCGCACCATTCGGCCACGCCATACTGACGATCACGGGTTACGCCACTTTCATCGTCCACAATGGCCTTGCGTTGCTCTAACAGCCTGTTAAAAAAAGTGCTTTTGCCCACATTGGGTCTGCCTACTATTGCTAATGTAAAACTCATAAATTCAAGTATCAAGAATTAAGTATCAAGTATCAAGACACTAGATTCAAGTGTTATGATACCATCAACCCTAAAAAATTTCTTACGTTAAAAGTTGCGATAAATGATCATCTCTACCAATTACCAATCAACTAATCAACTATTCAACTAATTGTAGCCATATTCCCTTAGCCGCAGTTCATCATCCCGCCACTTGGGTTTTACTTTTACAAACAATTCTAAAAATACTTTTTGGCCCAAAAATGCTTCGATGGCTACACGGCTTTCTGTACCCAATTTTTTTATCATGCTGCCTCCCTCGCCTATAACTATAAATTTTTGGGTGTCGCGGTGTACCACAATATCCGCTTGTATTTTAATTAAAGTTGTTTTTTCTTTAAACTCCTGTATTAGTACAGATGTGTGGTAGGGTATTTCTTCGTGGTACAGCTCGTATATTTTTTCCCGTATTAGTTCGCTTACAAAAAATTTAGTGGGCATATCGCTTAGGTCATCCTGCGGAAAAAATGGTTCGCCTTCTGGTATATGCTGAAGCAGCATCGGTACCAATGTATCTACCCCATGGTTTTTTGTTACCGAAATGGGCAGTATTTGTTTACCATAAGGCCGCTCTTTAAAAAAATCTACTGCTGTTTGTATTTTTTCGGCACCAGCCAAATCGGTTTTATTCAGCACTAAAATAATGGGTGCTTTTAGTTTTATTGAAGAAAAAATTTGATTGGCTTCTTCCAGATTATTGCTCGAAAGATCGTATAGAAAAACAGCAGCATCTGCATCTTGCATAGAATTTTTTACATGCTGCATCATTTTTTCATGCAGCTTGTACTTGGGGTCTATAATGCCGGGTGTGTCGCTGATAACAATCTGGTAATCTTTATCGTTTAAAAACCCTTTAATGCGGTGACGGGTGGTTTGTACCTTGTGGCTTACAATGGCCATTTTTTCCCCTATTAGTTTATTTAAAAGGGTGCTTTTGCCGGCATTGGGCTTGCCAAAGATGCTTACATAACCAGATTTGAAAGACATAACGTGAGGGATTGGTAATCCCTTTAAATTTATAAATGTTCAAAAATTCATTTAACTATTTTCAATTTTCAACGGTTTCAAAACTGGAAATAAATTGTTGAACATTGATGATTGAATTTATTGGCCTCGAAACAATTGTTGGTTCGTGCCTATAAAAGTGAAGGAATAAAACTACAAAAGTCCCGCCTCTGCGGGACTTTTGTTTTGTTGCGAAGGGAGGGATCGAACCTCCGACCTTTGGGTTATGAGCCCAACGAGCTACCGCTGCTCTACTTCGCGGTTTACCAAAATTTGTAGAATAGTTCATTAATGGTGGTTATCGCAAACCTCTGAGTTATAATCTCAACCCTGGCCTCCCCGAAAACTGTCGATGAATTTAGCTGGACCCATTTAATGTTCTTTTCAAATTTGGATTGCAAATGTAGGGATATGAAGCTTACCAGCCAATATTAATTTAACCAAATTCAAATCTTATTTTTTTTAAAGTTCGTTAGGTAAAAAATACGGCACTTGTAAACCCCATAGTATGTAAGATCTTTTATCCAGTATCAATCTCTGTCAAGCTTACCAATTGGGTAAAGTGCTTCGCAAGTAATAGTGTTATTGAAAATAACTGTTTCCAGTTTTTCTTTCTTTTAGGGGGATTGTATTTGTAATTGGGTCAATCTAATGTTAACTAGGTGCATGGGTAAAAAAATATTGTCTTTTCTCTATCAAAACCTTGATAGAAAATATGGTTATTCTATTTATATAGATGTGCAGATGCGTAATGCTGAGCTATTCTTTTTACTCCTTTATATTTAATTTAGGTTCAGCGAGTTTGCCCCTGTTTTTTATAATCAGTCCATTTAAAAAATTACGTAAAATTTGGTCGCCGGCTTCTACATATCCCGGGTGGTCTTCGTTGCGAAATAGATCGCCAAGGGCGCCTTTTGTAATGTTAAAATCGGCAAGTGCCAGTATTTCAATCACATCTTCATTTTTTAATGAAAGGGCAACACGTAGCTTTTTCAAAATATCGTTGTTACTTAACATGGCGTTTTATTTTTAATCTTTTACCGATGGGCTAAAAGTAAGGCAAATGTTTTGGCAGTAATGATTTTTGGTAATTACGAAAGGGCAACCTCATGGTTATGTAAATTTATTTTACCAAAAGCAAGTGTCTGTCGTTTTCATTTTATTCAACTGTAACATCTATCCAAATATATTCCTTACAGAAAAGGCTTTTATTTCTTTAACAACAGTTCAGGATTTAAGGATAACTATTTATTTAAGAGGGTGGGGTGTATTTTAAAGTTTTTATATTGGGTTCTAATACCTTGTATTTGATTGTTTGTAAACGCTTATTGATAATTTTTTGGGTTTTGTAAGTACAATTCTTAGTTAACGGTATATTAGAACACTAATAAATGATAAGTTTGTATCCGCAGGTTATGGCAAAAAGCAGCACTTATCCGCAATAGCAACTGAATAATTATTAATACAAACACTGATTACAATAAACCATGAGTCAATTTACTAGCATAACTGAGCAAACTAGCTTGTACCATCATTTAGAAAAAATGTCGATAAATGAAATATTATTTAACATCAATGCAGAAGATAAAACGGTACCGTTTGCGGTAGAAAAAGCAATATCCCAAATAGAAAAGTTAGCCGAAGTAATTAGTGAAAAAATGCTGGGTGGCGGACGTTTATTTTACATTGGTGCAGGCACAAGTGGCCGCCTCGGTGTGGTAGATGCAAGCGAATGTCCACCAACGTTTGGCGTACCGGCTGGTCTTGTTATAGGCATTATAGCAGGCGGCTATGAAGCGATGTTTAAAGCGGTAGAATTTGCAGAGGACAGTGCGGAAGAGGGCTGGAAAGATTTGGAAAAACACAACATAACCGATCTAGATGTGGTGGTAGGTATTGCGGCAAGTGGCACTACGCCGTATGTTATTGGTGCTTTAAGCGAATGTAGAAGCCGTGGTATTGTTACAGGTAGTATTAGTTGTAACCCCCATTCGCCAGTTAGTGCAGCAGCCGATTACCCGATTGAGGTGGTAGTGGGCCCGGAGTTTGTAACAGGTAGTACACGTATGAAAAGCGGTACGGCACAAAAATTGGTACTAAACATGCTTAGTACCACTGCTATGATACAGTTAGGCCGAGTGGAAGATAACAAGATGGTAAACATGCAGCTTAGCAATGATAAACTGGTAGATCGTGGTGTAAAAATGCTGATGGAGAAAACCGGCAGTTCCAATTACGAACATGCCAAAGCACTCCTCTTAAAATTTGGCACTGTAAAAAAAGCAGCCGAGAGTTTCAGTTAGTTGATTGGTTGATTGGTTGATTGGTACTAAGATGATTTTATGGCTGCTTTTATAAACAGAAGTTTTAAAAGCATCCGCTTAAAAAAAATAATCGTCATTTTTAAAGAAAAATTTGTTCAGGTTATGGAATAAGCTGTAACTTTTCTCACATAAAATCTTAAATCAACTAAAAATATGAAGAAGACATTTTTACCCTTAGCACTTTTAGCCGTAATAGCTGGCCACGCCCAACAGAGCGAAAAAGCTTTTGCACTTACCGCACCAAACAAAGGCGGCTACCAATGGAATCAGATTCAAGAGCTAGACCTTAAAACAGGCAGCTCAAAAGGAATTGTATATAATGGCACCAATGCTGTTATTGCTTCTGATGCCAAGCTCAATGTTGCCACTGCTTACCAGCAATCTCTATCTTTAAATAGCGGTGCAGCAGCATTAGCTTACGACAAGAAAAATAACAGACTTTATTTTTCCCCCATGTTTACAGCAGGCTCCATCCGCTACATTGATCTTAGCGATAAGAGCCTAACACCACATGAGCTAAGTTTTAACCAAAAGTTAAACGAAGCAGATATGGAAGCCTCTAATTTTACCCGTATGGTAATTGGTGCGGATGGTAACGGCTATGCCATTACTAACGATGCCACAATGTTTGTAAAATTTGGTACCGGAAAAAAAGCTACAGTTGAAAATCTTGGCGGCTTGGTAGATGACGAAAGCAATGGCGGTATTAGCGTATATAATCGCTGCAGCAGTTGGGGTGGCGATATGATAGCCGATGCTTACGGCAGCCTGTATATGATTACCATGCGTCAAAATGTATTTAAAGTAAACCCAACTAACCGGGTAGCTACTTACCTGGGTCATATTGATGGTTTGCCTGCCGACTTTACCTGCAATGGTGCTGCTGTAAATGCCGATGGCAAAGTAATCGTTAGCGGTGCTGCTTACATTAAAGGATATTTTGAAGTAGATCTTAAAAGCCTGAAAGCAAGTAAACTAGGTGAAAATTCAGATGTTTTCAATGCCAGCGACCTTGCAACAAGCAACCTATACGGTCAAAGCGAAGTGGATAATTTATTGAACAAAATGGTTACTATAGAACAAAAAGAAGTAGGTAACGATAAAATTAGTGTTTATCCAAACCCGGTAACAGATGGCCGCATTACCGTTTCTTTTGATGCTATGGGTGCAGGAAACTACACAATAGAACTGGCCGACCAAACTGCAAAAACCATTACCCGCAAGCAAGTTACGATTAGTGGAAAAGGTCAACTGGCTGTTATTAATGCCGATCGCAAACTTGCCAAAGGCATGTATTTAGTTAGGGTGATAGACGCCAATAAAAAACTAGTTCTTGGAACAAGAATTGTAATACAATAAAACTTAAACAACCTTACAAATTAAAATTGGGCTATACAAGTGTATAGCCCAATTTTGTTTATATATATAGTTTATAAAAAGGGGAACCCTTTAATAGTAAACCTCTGTATATGAAAATATAAACATACAGCACTTGCAAGACATAGAACCATATTACCGCTGGCGGGATTTGTACATCAGCGAAGAAGACACGAACAGCCCATTTTTTGGGCAAACTTATAGTGAGTTTGAATTTAGCACTACCATATACAACTACTATATACATCCGCAGTGGGACGATATGGGAAGCAGAACACTGTTCCTCAAAATTATTTTTGCAGATTACCAGCAGCAATTTTGCATTATAGAATTAATAGGCGAATGGAATGATGCAATCGAAAACGACATTATGACCCTTCGCCGTGATGTTACCGATAGCTTAGAAAAGCATGGCATTATCAAGTTTATTTTACTAGCCGAGTATGTACTAAATTTTCATAGTAGCGACAGGGAATATTACGAAGAATGGTACGAAAATATAAGTGATGAAAATGGGTGGTTGGTTTGCCTCAACATGCCACAAGCTACACAACACGACTTTATAAAAATGAAACTAAACCGCTATATAGAATTAAAGGAAGTACCATCTTGGCGGCAGTACAGGCCGGAAGCATTGTTTACTTTGATAGACAAAGAGATAATGATGCGGCTGAGCTAACTGAGAAACTACAATATTTATATTTTTTACAATGACGTTTTTTATTAAAACACAGTAACCCATACTTATCTTTTTTATGAAATGAAATAGGCCATAAATATGTTTGTAATTTTTATATTACACCACTTAAAATTATATTACGATATCTCTACAAATTAAATATTACCAATTACACCATACGTAATTTGTAACTATTCAGGCCGACATTACAA
>JAYUOV010000244.1:0-9778 GCA_043760535.1 Chitinophagaceae bacterium | reverse complement strand
TAATAATTTGGTTTTTAGAGATGCCCTTAAGAAAATTATGATTGAAGCCGTTAAGAAGCCGGCGCTGTTTTAGCCAGTCGGGTCTATGACTTGAAAGATTTTTACGGCGAGTTCGCCGGGTTTAGGCTTCAATCATAATTTTTAGCTTTTATTTCGGAGCCTTGATTTTTTTTGTTTCTTTTTTTTATCAAGAAAAAAAAGAAAAAGCATTGAAGTTCATGTCAGGTATGTGTTTGTGTACAAAACACCTAATCCCAAAAAATTAAGCAGGCCTGCAACCCAATGCTGTAAGTATTTACAGCCAATAGGTGCTTGCAATTTCCCTATTGCTGCTGCATTTGCACAGGGTATTATTATTTTAGTGCAAAATATTTATTGTAAATCAATGATTTATGAGGCATGGTTAAAAATTAGTTGCTTAAATAGTTGGAAAATAAAATGAACAAGCCCACCTTTGCTCACCATTCTAAAAAAAGCAACTGAATGGGCTATTTTTAAATAAAGTATCTGGGAGGATGGTCTCGGAACTTCAAAAAACAAAAGTTATGAGTAAACTACATTTCACCACCAAACATGCCAATGAGGCTACCGTACAACACAACTGGTACATAGTTGACGGTACCAATCAAACCGTCGGACGCATGTGTGCAAGAATTGCATCTGTTCTCCGTGGTAAGAACAAAACCTATTACACGCCCCATGTAGATTGCGGGGATAATGTAATTATTATCAATGCAGATAAAGTTGTGTTTACCGGCGACAAACTGGAACAAAAAATCTACATCAACTTTAGCGGCTACCCAGGAGGTAAAAAAGAAGAAACCGCTGGCAATTTAATCAAACGTCGCCCCGATGCTATTTTGGAACGTGCCGTAAAAGGTATGTTGCCTAAAAACCGTCTTGGTCGCAAAATGATTAAGAAATTGTATGTGTATGCCGGTGCTGCACATCCGCACAGTGCACAACAACCTAAAGAATTGAAGTTCTAAGTACGGAGATTTTAGTATTTAGTACTAATTACTAAGACTAAAACACTTCTTTAAATGAACACTTAAACTCAGTTTACGGTTCTATCTAAATACTATCATCTAAGTACCAAATACTAGGTACTAAATATTAAAAAATGGAAAAGCAAATAAAATCCGTTGGTCGCCGTAAAGAAGCAGTAACCCGTGTATTCCTTACAAAAGGTACCGGTGCTATTACTGTAAATGGCAAAGACTACAAAACCTATTTCCCAATGGTGTACCTGCAAAATCAGGTAGAAACGCCATTAAAAGCAGTTGAAGCTACCACCTCTTACGACATTGTAATTAACGCTACAGGCGGCGGTGTAAAAGGACAGGCAGAAGCTGTAAAGCTGGGCATCAGCCGTGCTTTAATTGAACTTAACCCTGAATTAAAGCCCATTTTAAAAGCATCTGGATTATTAACCCGTGACAGCCGCCAGGTAGAACGTAAAAAGCCAGGTAGGAAAAAAGCCCGTCGCAGCTTCCAGTTCAGCAAACGTTAATACCCCTCTCGGTCTTCCCGCAGGGGAGATAACAAGAGTAAAGGTTCAAAATTTATCATTTTCATACATAGGCTTTTCTGGTTCAGGTTTACTGAACGGTAGGAGCTTCAAATTAAAAAGAAATGGAATCAAATACTTCATTGCAACAACAGCTTCTGGAAGCCGGCGTACACTTTGGTCACCTAAAGAAAAAGTGGAACCCAAAGATGTTGCCTTACATCTTCGCCGAAAAGAAAGGTATTCACATCATTGATTTAAATAAAACCACAGAGTGCCTGCAGGAAACTGCTGCTGCTATGAAGCAGATTGCAAAAAGTGGTAAAAAAATCATGTTTGTTGCTACTAAAAAGCAGGCTAAAGAAATCGTTAGCGAATGTGCTAAAAAAGTAAATATGCCTTACGCTACAGAGCGTTGGTTAGGTGGTATGCTTACCAATTTCAATACTGTTCGCAAGAGTGTAAAGAAAATGCAGAGCATCGAAAAGTTACTTGGCGATGGCAGCATCGACAGCCTTACTAAAAAAGAGCGCCTTACTTTAGGCCGCGATAAAGACAAACTGGAAAAAGTATTGGGTGGTATAGCCAATATGGGCCGTATCCCTGCCGCTTTGTTCCTGGTAGATATCGGACATGAGCACATTGCTTTGGCCGAAGCAAAAAAATTAAACATCACCACATTTGGTATGGTAGATACTAACAGCGATCCTAATAAAGTGGATTACGCTGTACCAGCCAATGACGATGCAACAAAATCAATTGCCATTATTTGTAACTACGTTACAGCTGCTATTGCCGAAGGTTTAGCCGAGCGTCAGGTAGCTAAAGACGAAGACGGTTTGGTAGATGACAACGACGGTGATGATCGTCCATCATTTAAAATGGATGGCGAGGAAGGTGGCCGTGAAAGAGGCGGAAGCCGTGCAGGTGGCCGTGGTACCGGTAATCGTGGCGGCAACGCTGGCGGTGGCGGTGGTCGTCCGGGTGGAGCTGGTGGTGCAGGTGGCGGACGTCGCCCTGCAGGTGCTGGCGGGCCGGGTGGCGGCGGTGGGCGTCGTCCGGGTGGGCCACGTTAGTTAATTAGTGATTGGCTAATTAGTAATGAGCAGGCCAAACACTTTTTAAGTCACCACAATAAAAATTACAAGTATCATTTAACAGCATAAGAAAAGACCAAAGCCTTAACAGCATTGGTCTTTTCCAATTCAAAGGTCTTTCAAAAAAACAAGGTGTTACCACTGGCGGATAACAAATCCATTTCTTTTCAATAAGAAAAAATTCGTGTTCATCCGTCCAGTCTGTTTCAACCGTGTGCTATAAATTTTTAAAAAAAATAATATTATGAGCGAAACTGTAGTAGTTATAACAGCAGCCGACATTAACAAGCTGCGTCAGGCCACAGGTGCTGGTATGATGGATTGCCGCAAGGCATTAACAGAAAGCAATGGCGATTTTGAAGCTGCCATAGATTGGTTGCGTAAAAAGGGTCAAAAAGTAGCCGCACTCCGTAGCGACCGTGATGCCAAAGAAGGTGTAGTGTTGGCCAAAACAACTGCCGATAACAAAACCGGCATCACCATTTGCCTAAGCTGCGAAACCGACTTTGTAAGCAAAAACGACGATTTCGTTGTCTTTGCACAAAGCATTATGGATGCAGCTATTAGCAGCGATGTAAAAAGTGTAGATGAATTGAATGCTGTTGAAATTAACGGTGCTAAAGTTGCAGAATTAATCAACGACAAACTGGCGTCCATCGGCGAAAAAATCGGCATCAGCAAGTTCGAAAGAATAGACGCTGAATATGTAGCTTCATACATACACGGTAGCAACCGTATGGGTGTATTGGTAGGCCTTAATAAAGCCGCTGCCGAGGCTGGTAAAGATGTGGCCATGCAAATAGCCGCCCTTAACCCGGTAGCCGTAGATAGCGACAGCGTACCTGCCGAAACTGTAGAACGTGAAAGAGCCATTGTAACTGATGTTATTAATAACGATCCTAAAATGGCGGGCAAACCTGCTGAAATGATTGCTAAAATAGCCGAAGGCAAGCTGAACACTTTCTTTAAAGAAACCACTTTGCTGAGCCAGGCTTTTGTAAAAGACGGCAGCAAATCTGTAGCCGATTACCTGAAAAGCGTAGATGCTGATTTGAAAGTTGTTTCTTTTAAACGTGTAGCTTTAGGATAATCTTAGAAACGATAAGGTGTTCTCAACCATTCATTACTATTGAATCTTAAAATACTTTAGAGGCTTATATAAAAAGCGGCGACCCATACAGGTTGCCGCTTTTTTATGCATGCTTTTTTATTTAGCCAACACTACTAATTATTATTTGAAAAAATGTTAGCACATAGGCGCCAAAATAAATTCACCTGCTTTTGCTTCTACCAAGCCGCAACCTTGTTTTTAAAATACCTCAATCTCCTGTTCCATACTGTTAACGGCAAACTGTAAATTTTGGATATAGCCTTTAATAAAAAAAGCAAGAAAAAAGCAAAAAATGCAGCGGAAAACTTTGGAATATTAAACAGGTTAGCCATAAAATGTTATTAAAACAGAGACTTCCGTAAAAGCAAGTGTAAAGAGAAAGCCAAAAATAGTAGGGTGAGGTAATTAATATTTAGAAAAATAGATAACGGCTTTAAAATTTACATGCGTTTACCCTGAATACTGGTCTTAATACTTTATTCGTTTGCAAAACGGTATGTATTTTGCAGTGTAACTCTTAAAATTTATGAATCGTTTAATACCCTTCGTTACTATCATCTTTCTGGTAATTTTTTTTTCTAGTTCGGCACAGCCTATTAATTATCCCATTGCCCAAGGCAGGCAATTACAGCATTATAACCTCGATAAAATACAAACACAATTTTTGGGTATAGATGGCAAGCCGGATGATGTAATAAATATTGGCTACGATGAAGAAGTAAACCTGCAACTAACCTATGCTGTTACCAACAAAGTAGATGTATTACAAAAGCAAATAGAACTAGACACTGCACTTAACAATACACAAAAACAAACATATATAAGGGGGCTTGGAGAAATGATGCAGGAATTTATGAGTGCCAAAGCCAAAAAGAAAGTTAAGATTATTGATTTTTCTGAAACATTAAAAGCTTGGGAACAAGCTTATTTACTTGATAGAAAAGGGCAGTCTATTGCACCGCTTATTGGTCAATATTCATCTGCAACCGGAAATATAATTTTAAAGTCGGGCATTTCTTTTTTAAGTAACCCCGGCATACCTGCTGCTAAAACAAGGCTTATATTAAGATATTTAGAAGAAAACCCAGACAAAATTCTTGGCGCCCTAAGTGCCAACCCCGACATTGCTTTTGCAGATAGCCTTATAGCCATTACTGCCAAAAGAGAACCGGAAAAATTATACTCTTACGCACAGGCTGGCAATACAAAATTTGGCCGCCGCATACAGCGCCACCCTAATGCCATTGTAAAATTAATTTGCGAGCTGGCCGATGACAATAGTGGACGGTTATACTTTCCATTTTTGGATAATCTGGCAAATGGAACAATAACTATTGATAGTATTAAAAAAGAAATGAAAGATACCCTTAGTTATTACAGGTTATTGGTAAAAACACAAATAGCCTATGCCGGCCGCATGGCCAAAGGCGATACCCCATTGGTGGCAAAAACACTCAGAGAAATGATACACACAAAATCGGTAGAACCATTTGTAAACCGCATCAATGGCTTGCACGATTCACCAGCACCCATCAGGTTTAAAAAGATAGAACCACTTACTGCACAGGAACTCTATTATATGATTGTATCGGCGGAATCGGAAATTTATACCAGCAGCTACACAAACAGTTACGACCGCATTTGGCAACGGATGGCAAACCCCAATGCCGATACTTTGCTGGCTTTGGTAAATAACGACCATTATAAAAAGTTTATTACCATGGCTGCCAATTACAATAAACTGGATAACTTTTTAAAAAGAATGAGTAAAGAAAGTGCCACCGCACTAATGACCAATTTTGTAAACGATTTAGATAAAGGCACTGGAAATGACCTAGAAGATGCAGTGGACGTGGCCAACAGTTATGCCAGTATAAAAAATGATACCATTAAAAAACTAATGCTGGAGCAGATTCGCAAAAACTACACTGCCGCAATTATAAATGGCAATAAACGTGGCCAAATAATTTACCGCCTCGAAAACCTGATACTGAGCAGCAGCGATAGTGCCAGCACCATTAACCTTACAGATAGCCTTGGCATTTTACCTGTATATGATGTGCAGAATAGTTATCTGAAAGATGACAGCGGACGCATTATTTTACAAATGTATTTTTATGGAGATAACATTGGCCGTGGCAGTTTTGAAACACTAAAAAATATATACACCAACAAAGATTGGAAACGTACAACTACCCCTGAATGGGTTCAGTTTAACAGTATAAAAAGTGCTGTGCCGTTTGTAATTTTTGCCAATAATCCGGGGTTCGAAGAGAAAAACGAAGACGCACTTTCGCAACAACACCTAAACGAATGGATGGACATCAACAACTACAAACCAAGCATTACTGTACACCGAGGCCACAGTTATTTTTTACCCTATACCATAAAACAATTGGCGCCTAGCAGTAAAGTAATAATACTGGGCAGCTGCGGTGCGTACCATAGCCTAAAAGATATTTTAGATGTGTGCCCCGAGGCTTACCTGATAGGCAGCAAGCAGACAGGTTTTGGCTTGGCCAATGTAGCCATTTTTACCACTATGATAGAAGAATTAAAAATGGGCAGGAATATTAACTGGATTGATTACTGGAAACTGTTAGAGCAAAAAATACCGAAAGGCAGCCCTTACGATTTCAATGATTATGTGCCGCCATACAAAAACCTCGGTGCTATTTTTATTAATGCTTATACAAAAGCTACTGCCCCGGCAAGTGCTTCGCCCACTACAGAATAGCGGTTTTATGTAATATTGGCTAGCTAAGCTGGGTTTACTAAAAATGATGTGTATCCTCCTCTTGGCTCAGTATCACTATTGCAAAAAGCTAGAATTACTCGGTACCTACTAGGCTAGGTAAATACAAAAACCCTGTTCGTTTAAACAGGGCTTTTGTATTAAAATATGCTGTAGCTATTTAAAAAACTGCCAGTAACGTAACCTCAAAAAACAATGGAGTGTTTGGTGGAATACTACCTCCACTACCGGTGCACCCATAGCCGTATTTAGAAGGAATCATAAGCCTAATAACACCACCCGATTTTATAAGCGGTATCCCAATAGTCCAGCCCTGAATAACACCACTTAAATTAAAAGAAGCACCACTTGGGCTATTATTGCTATCAAATTGAGTGCCATCGAAAAGCTGGCCTTTATACTGTGCCCTTACTTGGCTTGAGGCAGTTGGGGTAGCTCCGGTACCCATACTTACTATTTGGTAATACATACCCGAACTATGCTTTACAGCCGTATAGCCTTTAAGGGTATTATAGGCAATAATGGCTGCTTCCTCTGTGGTAGGCTCCACGGCTACACAGGCAGTTGTGTCTGTCTTATTACAATTGCTGCCCATTATAAAAAAGCAGGCTATTGTAAATGCACCTAACGAAAAAAAATGCTTCATGTGTTTTCTGTTTGTTTAGTTGTTTTATTTTTTGCTACAAACTCTTTATACTTCTCCTCTCTTTTTTCCCAATTAAATTTTTTGGTAAAAACAGAAAAGAAAACGCCAAAAATAATAATGGCGATAATAATGGTATTGCCATAAGCACCAAAGGCATTATACTTCATTCCTGCTCTGGGAAAGGCATTAAAGTAAACCAGTAACTCCATAACGCCCCAATAAGCAAACCCAAAAAACAAAGCAAGTGGTAAGCCAGTAAGTAACTGATATAGTAATTTTCCGTGCCGTTCTCTGTTAGCCTCCCAGTATTTTAAAAATGCTGCCTCTTTTTGCGTTAACATATAGCAAAGGTACGCCCACAGGGTATTCGCAGAGCGGAATGCACCATCTACAGTATGCTTAACATTTGTTTCACTTTATCCCTTAAAATCAATTTTGCTATGATTGCCATTACATAACAATTTGCATACCGATGTGCCATAGCGGCACAAGGCTGTACTGCTAACCCTTGTTTTCTTTATACCATCTGTTTTTTTATAGTATCGTTTATTGCACCATTAAGGCACTGATTAATCCGATGAATCTACTGAATCTGTTGAATTAATTTTTTTGCTTTTCGGCCTTGCTTACATCTATCTATGGTTTACGGTGTGGGGTTAAACGCTTTGCTAAGACCCTAGTAACATACGGTGAAACGGATACAGGTTTCAGGTTTCCTTTCAATGGTTATTTCACCGTTATTGTAATGAAAAGTTTTTTGAGGCATTATGTTGGCTTTATCATTTTAAAATTAAAAGCAGCAAACAGTGATGCCATTGGCGTATAAAAAGTTATTGCATTTTTACATGGTTTTTAACTATGATCACTTTTGTTTTTTGTGGCTATGTATAAACAGTTCGTGAATACTTTTGTTTTCAAAAGCATTTCTAATGGCAATCGCAAAAAGATCGGCCACAGAAAGTACTTTAATTTTTGTAGATGATTGCCTTAATGGAATGGTATCGCACACCACCAATTCTTCCAGCACACTATTCTCAATATTTTCGTAAGCCTTACCACTAAGTACCGGGTGGGTACACAATGCCCTAACGCTTCTTGCCCCTTTTTCTTTAAGTAAGCCTGCACTTTTTGCCAGTGTGCCACCGGTATCGCAGATGTCGTCTATAATTACAACATCGCGGTCGGTTACATCGCCAATTACGGTCATGCTTGCTATTTCGTTGGCACGTTTGCGGTGCTTATCGCAAATAACCATTTCGGCATTAAAATAACTGGCCACTTCTCGTACACGGTTGGTGCTGCCTACATCGGGTGCTGCAAAGGTTAGGTTCTCCAGGTTTAGTTTTTCTATATATGGTATAAAAATGGCCGAGCTGTCTAGATGATCTACCGGAATATCAAAGTAACCTTGTATTTGCGGTGCGTGGAGATCCATGGTAATGATGCGGTCGGCACCAGCAGCAGTAAGCATATTGGCCACTAGTTTAGAGCCAATGGCTACCCTTGGGCGGTCTTTTTTATCTTGCCGGCTAAAGCCATAATAAGGCATTACGGCTATAACTTTATACGCAGAGGCACGCCTTGCTGCATCTATCATCAGCAGCAGTTCCATCAGGTTATCGGTGGGGGCAAAAGTGCTTTGTATTAAAAAAACATAGTCGCCCCGTACACTTTCCAGAAATTCTACACCAAATTCGCCATCGCTAAAGTGCTGAATATTAACAGCTCCGGGCTTTGTACCAAAGCTGCTGCAAATTTTTTCGGCCAGGTACTGCGATTTTAAACCTGAAAATATCCGTGCATGTTCACTCATAAAATTGATTTTTTGGTGTAGATAGCAAGTTGCTAGTGGTGAGTTGTTTAGAGGTAAATAGGTTATTGGCAATTATTTAATAGAAAATTAGAAATTCGTAAACAATGCCAGTTTATAAAATACAAATCCTCAATCCCCAATCTCTAACCCCCTAACATCTTATCTTGTTGCGAAGATATTGGTTTGCACCACCCATCAAAAAATCATGTATGGAAAATATAGAAACAGTTTCTAACTCTATTAAAAACTGGGCCGAAGACGACCGGCCAAGGGAAAAATTACTGCAAAAAGGAGCCGCATCTTTAAGTAATAGCGAACTGCTAGCCATATTGATTAACAATGGCACAAAAAATAAATCGGCCATAGATTTGGCAAAAGAAATACTGAAACTGGGTAAGGATAACCTGAATGAGCTGGGAAAACTGAGCACAAAAGACCTGCAGCAGGTAAAAGGCATTGGCATGGCCAAAGCTGTAACCATAGCCGCAGCCCTGGAGGTAGGCCGCCGCAGGCAAGGTGCACAAGCTCTTGAAAAGCCACTTATGAATAATAGCCGAACCATTGCCCAATACCTGCAAAGTATTTTACAAGATGAGCCACGGGAAGTATTTGTAGTGCTTTTTTTAAATACGGCGCATAAGGTAAACGGCTACCATATTATTAGCACCGGCGGCCTTACCGGTACCGTGGCCGACCCTAGGGTTATCATTAAAAAAGCTTTGGATGAAAATGCTACCCGAATTGTTTTGTCGCACAACCACCCAAGTGGCAGTACCAAACCGAGTGATGCAGATATAAAACTGACCAAAAAAATAAAATCAGCTGCAGAGTTTATGGATATTACCG
>JAYUOV010000243.1:0-9830 GCA_043760535.1 Chitinophagaceae bacterium | reverse complement strand
AATCCCGTAGCATTACGGGACTCCGTTCAACTGATTGCTACTATCAGGTATTTAGATTGCGAATAACAGGCGGTTTCAGTTCACGGGGTAAGGAGTTCATAACGTAGAAACCGAAGTAAAACAGGTGAAATACTGTAAGGCTTTATCCCGGCACCTGAACAGAGGTGTACCAGTAGTGGTGCCAGCAGACTGGTTTGCAGCTTTTGACCTTACGATACAATTACTGCAAAAAAATTGCGCCGAAAAAAAGCCGTCATCCTTTTGGATGAGTTTCCCTGGATGCAAACGCCAAAGTCTAATTTTTTAGCTGCCTTTGAGCAGTTTTGGAACACCTGGGCCAGCAAGCAAAATAACCTGGCCGTAGTACTTTGCGGTTCGGCCGCCAGTTGGATGATACAAAACGTGGTTCGAAACAAAGGTGGCCTGCATAACCGCATCACCCAAAAAATAGCCCTGCAGCCCTTTACCCTTTTTGAAACAGAAGCGTTTTTAAAAAGCCGTGGCGTACACCTTAGCCGCTACCAAATAACACAACTCTATATGACTTTTGGTGGCGTACCACATTACCTGATGCAGGCGAAACCCGGCAGTAGTGCCGCCCAAATAATAGATAAAGCCTGCTTTACGAAAGCCCGTTTTTTGTACAATGAATTTACAGACCTCTATCAGGCATTGTTCTATAATGCCGTCCGGCATTTTAAAGTAATACGGGCTTTGGCAGCAAAACCAATGGGTCTCAGCCGAAACGAAATTATTAAAATTTGCCAGTTGCAAAGCGGTGGCAGTACCAGCAACCTTTTAGAAGAATTATCGGCATCGGGGTTTATAACCGCTTACATACCACTGGCAAAAAAAAGCAAAGACAGTATTTATAAACTTACCAATGAATACTCCCTGTTCTATTTAAAATTTATTGAGCCCAACCGCAGTGGCAGCAAAGGCGCCTGGGTAAGACTAAGCGACACACCCACCTGGAAAAGCTGCAGCGGCTACGCCTTTGAAGGTATCTGCATGAAGCATATACCAGCCATTAAAATAGCATTAGGTATCAGCGGCATTTACAGCGAAACATCTATCTGGAAAAGCCGGGGCAACAGCAGCAACGACGCCGCACAAATGGACCTCATTATCAATCGCCGCAACAACTGCATGAACCTTAGCGAAATAAACTTTTATGAAAACAGTTTTGTGCCGGAAAAAAAATGTGCCGAGGCCCTGCTTCAAAAAAAACACATTTTTCAGCAAGAATCCAAAACCCGGAAACACCTTTTTATCACCTTTATCTGTACCAATAAAATACAAATGAACGAGTACAGCTTAGGCCTGATAGATCAGCAGGTATTGTTAGATGATTTATTTACACCAATACCAAAAGAAAGCTACACATCCTGAGCCAAAAGTGCCCCTGCAATACCACTTTTGGCTCAGGATATATTTTATTACTATTTGTAAATATTCCATTTTAAAAATGTGCACCTAGCTTTATTAGCTATTAAAAGTAGCCGTTTGTGTGGCCGCAATGTGCTACAATGCGAACTATCTGGCAGAAAACATTTACGGTATGCAACTGGCTCTAACATGGCCATTTGTAAAATAATCGGCACCGTGGTTTTTGGATGCCAATAGCCAAAACAGAAAAGGTATATTGAAAACCCAAATTGTAAATGCAGTGCAAACAAAGAATTTCTATAAAGCGGTTTTGCGGTGTGGTTGAAATTGGGTCACAGCTTTGGTGGCCTTTTTTGGTATTTTGATACACCCATTATAGCAAGTAATACCGGAAGTTCGTTTTAAAACGATTAACGGAGTTTCTACATCGTATTAAAACAAAAATTGCCCCTGAATAATCAGGGGCAATTTTTTTTAGGTATGATACAACTCCTATTCTTTTATAAATCTTGCAACCTCCTCCTTGCCTTCTAAGTACATTTTTACTACATAACTGCCGGGGCTAAGGCGGCTTACATCTATCAGTTGCAGAAGCTGCAGGCCGCTGGCTATACCATTTTGTACCAGGCGGTTCTCAATATTATAAATCTGCCATTTTACACCTTTGCTGGCAATACCAAAGTTTACAGTAATATAGCCTTTGGCAGGGCTTGGGTACACAAAGGGTTTCATATTTCCTTTGCCATCAAAGTTGAGTGATGCAATATGGCTGTGGCTATTGTTGCCATCTTTATCCACCTGTTTAATGCGGTAAAAATTAATACCCGCTTCAGGTCGTGGGTGGATGAAACTATAATCCTGCCTGTTAGTCCCGTTTCCTTTTGACAATACAGTTCCGAGCGTTACAAAATCGGTTCCGTTCCTGCTGGTTTGTATCTCGAATTTGCTGTTATTATTTTCAGCAGCCGTAGCCCAATTCAATGTTGCATTGTTCTTGTCTTTTACAGCAGAAAAACTAAGCCAGCTAACCGGTAGTACCAGGCTACTCTGTGCCAAAAAGAATCTTGAAAAACCGCTAAATGTTGCAGTAAATCCTTTGTAAGAACCATAATCTATTACAGATGGAACAACGGATACGGAGTTAGCCACAGTAGCAGCAGCAGCAGATGCGGCATTTGTTTTTACCATGCTCAAACTACCCGGTGCCTGACCAGCCAGTTCGGCATTGGTGTAATAAAGCGTAACGCTATAAGTGGCATTGCTGTTGGTAGTAGGTGTTACCTCTATCACTTTCTGCGAACGTAGCGTATTGTAAAGCGACTGCCAAACAGTGCCCTCTGCATCTATTTTAGCTGTTACACAGCCAAGGGCGGCACTTGCATTATTGAGCGATGCTACCAGTTGGTTATCATTGGCGGAATAAAAAATATTGTTGCTAGCAGGCTGTATATCGATAATTAGCTGGTGGCCTGCCTGCGATTCAACCGTTGTGGTATTTGCCAACTGCGTTACCGACAGTACAGCCACATTTACAGAAGTGGCGGTTGTATTTGCAAAGCTGCACCCATTTTCGTTTGCAACCAGGTTTGTTCGGGCCAATATGGTAGGGGTGCCGCCAGCACTTCCAAAACCTTGTATCATATCGTCTGCAGTTCCATTATTGGCAGTATTGTCATAGCAGAACTCTATTAGGATATTGCTGCTACCGTTCCAGTTAAATCCGCCACTAAGGGTAAAATTATTAAGACCACCAACTGTACTGTAGCTTGGGTTGGAATACTTATTAACGAGGCCAGTAATTAATGGCCCGGCTGCTAAGGTTGTCAATGCGGTTGTACCCATTGCCACATTAAAGTTGTTATAAGGAGCGGTGCTATTTTTTGTTGAAACTATAACCCCGATAGCAGAGATATTTCCCGGTTTTACCCCAGCTGCTGTTAGCGCAGCTGCAGTATATAGGTATTGTATTTTTTTGTCTGTAAAAGCAAAATTTTGAAATGGCCCTCCAATGGCAAGATTAACAGAAGGGTTGTAAACCTGGATGTTTACATTAGCATCAGTGGCGGGTTGCAGTTCGTTATCGTCTATAAAAATCTTACAGGTTTGGTTATAATTGTCGGCCACTGCATTACCCGCCGTTGCTATACCGTAGGTGATCGTTAAATCTTCTGTACTTTCTATTTCGGCATCATCAAATACCCTTAGCGTAATGGTACGGCTCAGGTTGGCCACATCAAGGGTTGTAGCAGCACTGAGTATAGAAAAATCTACATTATTAGTAGCTGTGCCGGCACCTAAAGTAAAGTTGATGGTGGCTGCCTGCGAAGGCGCTGCATCAATCGATATTTTAAAACTGATATCCCTATATTTTTGACAACCTGCACCTGTAGTAATGCTTGCTTCCCTGGTAGAGATTGTCGCACTATCGAACCTTACTTTCGGGGTATTGGTGCAGCTGTTCAGTTTAAAGGAACTCACCCTCGTATTCCATGCCGTAGTGTTATTATATTGGGCCGTAAGCCAAAAATCCCTTTGTGTGCTCGGATCCATCACCAGGCTATTATAATCACCATACCTTGAGCTAATGGTATGGGCTGATGTACCTTCAATAAGAGATGTTTCGGCAAGTGTCATGGTATTTAAAGGGTCGCAGGCATTACGGGCTATAAACCTTATGGAAGGGAATGTATTGGGGCCTGATACGTTATAGGCCAATGCTATATTACCTAATACATCCATATTAATTGTGCCCAGCCACCTGTTTTCCAAATCGCCCATGGGCCCAGCTTCAGTAGCCTCCTGGTAAATGCTCCAGGTGCCGCCTATGCCACCGGTACGCCTGGTTTCCCACCAGCGGATGCCACCACGGCCGGCTCCTACATCCACTGTTGTATTACAAACAATAGATTCGTGGGTGCCGAAATTCCGGTACACAATTTTGTTACTCAGCTTATTTGTGAGTGCTTCTAATTGGGTGCTGCTGCCCTTTTGGGTAATACATACACCCCTTGATGTTCCACACAAAAGCCTATCTAGTGGTGCACATAACATCTTAGTTTCTGGTGATATAACAGAAGATGCAGGCGTGGTAAAATTTGGGGTAAATTGAAATATCATCAGGCTGTCAGCATCGCTGGCATCCGCTGTAAATGCATCATCCTGGAAGTACATAAACAGGCCATTGGTTCCGGCTGCCGGTAAAGTATTGCCTTCCAGCGTTACCGGTGCCATGGCGGCATATTCCGTTCCTGCTTTGTTAAGCCTAACGCGGATAGCCGTGGCAGTTGGGGCAGAATTGAGCATCGCCGTACGATCGAATGCATAGATGCTGGACCCCAGGTAGGATGTACCCGCGGTATTAAAATCATTGGATGTGCCATAATAGGCATTGTTCCATATTGCAAATTTTGGAAAGTCCACAAAGAAGGCATTGTCTGCAAAAGCATAGGTTTTCCAGGCACCTGTAGGATCGGGTGTGGCAGAAATAGATAAAATCAGCGTGTTGAGGTAAGACGTAACGCCGTTGGTTCTGCCAAATTCTGTTATTAACCAGCGGTTGGCCAACTGGTCGTAGAGCACTATCGGATCTCCCCCTCCCTGTATACCGGTAATATTACTCATCAATATATTGTTAACCACAATATTACCAGCCTTATCAAAAATACGGATAGCAGATCCGCCAGAGGCATTCACCATTTGTACCACATGGTTGGGTCCCGCTGCCAGGCATGGGTCGCCGGGTGAGAGGTTTGCACTGGCCAGCCCGTCGCGGTTTACACCAATGGTGGCAGCCGCTGCATTAATTGTATTCAGAAGCGAATGCCGGTCGATGGCACCATCCCGGTCTGCTACTGCATCATACAGCGTGTCGGGTATCGGCACTTTTTTATTAAACCCTATTAGGCCGTTAATGTCTCTTATAACAGCTAGTTTGTCGCCTAGTGGGTTGTTATTTACGGCATCTGTTAGGTGTTCTATGCTGCGCACCAGGCGGCCGTTGGTGCTGGCAATGGTGGCCTTTTGGGCGAATAAGAACCCGCCTGGCAATAATAATAATGCAGTCATAAGCACAAGGCTGTACTTTTTTAGATACACATTTGGAGAATAATCTTTTAAACCTGCAGTTGATAGTTTAAGCATGTTAGATGAAATTTTCTAGTAAAAAATATGACTACTAAAAGTAATGAATCTGTTTATAAAGGAGCAATATTGTTAAAGTTTTTTTTCAATTTATGGTATGCAAGCTGGTTCTAACCGCTGCCCAAAACCCCACTGAAATTGATTGCATTACGGGATGCCCTTTAAAACCGGGGTAGTTTACGGCAATCATTCGGGGCAGCTTTTATTATACCCAAAGCGTAAACGTTGTTTGTTATAAGCAATGCTAACCGATGCTTGCCTATCTTAGTACATTTTATATCACCTCTTATTTTATTAATCATGTATAAAAAAAATTGCCTGCTGCTGTCGGTATTCTTTTTATTGGATGCTGTATGTGTGCAAGCCCAGCCCTTCGATAATAATTTATTTAACGCCATGCAATGGCGGATGATAGGCCCGCACCGGGGCAGCCGTACCGTAGGTGCAGTAGGTGTGCCGCAGCAGCCCAATGTTTTTTATATTGGGGTAAATAATGGCGGCGTTTGGAAAACCACCGACTATGGCCGCACCTGGAAACCCATTTTCGACGACCAGCCAACAGGCAGTATAGGCGATATAGCCGTGGCACCATCTAACCCAGAT
The DNA here is from genome assembly GCA_043760535.1 of Chitinophagaceae bacterium. Classification (GTDB taxonomy): domain Bacteria; phylum Bacteroidota; class Bacteroidia; order Chitinophagales; family Chitinophagaceae; genus JAZKFT01. The sequence goes on along the minus strand of JAYUOV010000243.1, from coordinate 3,698 downwards.
GTACTGTACGTGGGCTGTGGCGAAGGCCTGCAACGCCCCGACCTGGCTGTGCTGAGCTATGGCGATGGTATGTACAAAAGCACCGATGCCGGCAAAACATGGAAAACCATTGGCCTGCAAAATGTACAGCAGATTGGCGGACTCGCCATTGACCCCAAAAATGAAAACCGGGTATTTGTAGCCGTGCTTGGCCACCCTTACGGGCCTAACCCCGAACGGGGTGTTTACAGAACTACAGATGGTGGCACCACCTGGCAAAAAGTATTGTACAAAGATGAAAACACCGGAGCGATACAAGTAACCATCGACCCACAAAACAGCAATATTATTTATGCAGATTTATGGGCAGGCAGGCAGGGCCCATGGGAAAACGGTGCGTGGAATGGAAAAGAAAGCGGCCTATTTAAAAGTACCGATGGCGGCAATACCTGGCAGAAATTAACAAAGGGTTTACCTACTACCGAACAAGGTCTTGGCCGCATTGGTTTTTGCATAGCGCCCAGCAATAACAGCCGTATGTACGCCACCGTAGATGCTGGAAAATATGGTGGCATTTACCGGAGCAACGATGCTGGCGAAAGCTGGGAAATGATGAGCAGTGATGAACGCTACTGGGGCCGTGGCAGCGATTTTGCCGAGGTAAAAGCCGACCCTAAAAATGCAGATATTGTGTATAGTGCTAATGTGGTAACCTGGAAAAGTACCGATGGCGCTAAAAGCTTTGAAGCATTTCGTGGGGCACCTGGCGGCGATGATTACCATCGCATTTGGATAAACCCTGACAACAGCAACATCATATTAATAGCAAGCGACCAGGGAGCGATTATAACCGTAAATGGCGGCGAAACATTTAGCAGTTGGTACAACCAGCCCACTGCACAGTTTTACCATGTAAGTGCCGACAATTCTTTTCCTTACAATGTGTATAGCGGCCAACAGGAAAGCGGCTCGGTGGGTATTGCAAGCCGTGGAAACAACGGGCAAATTACGTTTAGAGAGTGGCACCCGGTAGGTGCTGAAGAATATGGCTATGTAGTGGCAGATCCACTGGATAATAATATCATTTACGGAGGAAAACTTTCGAGGTACGACAAGCGAACCGGCCAGAGCCAAAACATAGAACCGGAGCCTGTTCGCGGCGGCAAATACCGCTTTTTAAGAACAGCCCCTGTTCTCTTTTCACCCATCGATAAAAAGACATTGTTTTATGCAGGTAATGTAATTTTTAAAACAAGAAACGGGGGTAAAAGCTGGCAGGTCATCAGCCCGGATTTAAGCAGAGAAACCTACGACAAAGTGCCCGAAAGCATAGGTATTTACAAAACAGAAGAGATGAAAAAAATGCCCCGCCGAGGTGTGGTTTATACCATTGCCCCGAGCTATAAAGACAGCAATACTATTTGGGCAGGAACAGACGATGGCCTGATACATGTAACCACCAACGGCGGCAAAACATGGGCAAATGTAACGCCGCCACAAGTAACGCCTTGGAGCAAAATTTCGCTGATGGATGCCAGCCATACCGATGTAAAAACCTGCTATGCAGCGGTGAACCGTATAAGGCTCGATGATATGAAACCGCATATTTACAAAACCACCGACATGGGTAAAACATGGAAAGAAATTGTAAATGGATTGCCCGAGGATCCTATCAATGTGGTAAAAGAAGACCCATTACGAAAAGGCCTTTTATTTGCCGGCAGCGAAAGAAATGTGCATGTAAGTTTTGATGATGGCGAACACTGGCAAACACTTCGGTTAAATATGCCAGCCACAAGCATTAGAGATCTGGTAATTAAAGATGATGACCTGGTAATAGGCACCCATGGCCGCAGCTTTTGGATATTGGATGATATAACACCGCTTAGACAAATTACCAATCAACTAATCAGCCAGTCAACTAATCAAGCAATCCTTTATAAACCACAAACCGCCATCCGTGTACGCTGGAATATGAACACCGATACGCCCCTGCCACAGGAGGAACCAGCCGGGCAAAATCCGCCAGATGGTGCAGTGATTAATTATTTTTTAAAAGAAAAAATACAAGGCGAAATAACGCTGGAAATACTGGATGCCAAAGGGCAGCAAGTACGTAAGTACAGCAGTAACGATAAGCCATACAGCATACCGCCCAACAATGTGCCACCTTACTGGCTAAGGCCACAGCAGCAGCTTTCGGCCGAAGCCGGTAGCCACCGTTTTATGTGGGATATGCACTACACACCTTTGGATGTGCCACCCGCCTACCCTATTGCCGCTACCTTTTATAACACCATGCCCGACCCAACATCGCCATGGGTAATGCCGGGAACTTATACGGTAAAATTAACTGCAGGTGGCAAAACTTACAGCCAGCCATTTACGGTAAAAATGGATCCAAGAGTAACCACTAAAATAGCCGATTGGGAAGTGCAGCATAACCTTTCGTATACCTGCTACAGTGGAAGAAATGTAACTACCGCAGCTTTAAAAGAACTAGCCAGTTTGCGTACACAAATAAAAAATTTAATGCCTGCGGCAAAAAGCGACGTTGCTGATAAACTAAAAGAGCTGGATGGGTATGCTGCTTTATTAGAGCGTACCCCGCCAGAATCTGACGATAAAGGATTTAGCCAGTTAAACGCCGCCTTTACATCGGTATTTAATATTTTACACGATAACGATATGCCGCCCACACAGCAAGCTATGAATGCGGCTATAGAAGCCCAATACAACTTAGCCTTTGCACAAGCCGCCTTGGCCGGTTTAAAGAAAAAGGAATTGCCAACACTAAATATTGATTTAAAAAAAGCCGGGCAAAAAGAGATTGCTTTGTAAAATCAAAACACCTAATCCCTTGCAAAAAAAATCATGGTTTTATACCCTAAACTATAAATAAATTACATGAGCTTATCTAATAATTTTTGGGTAGTCGAACAATAAAAAACGTTTCTCGGCTGTGTTAAAGTCTTTCCAGTGTTTTACATTGGCGGTAACGCCAAACACCGCACAGGTGGGCATATCGGCTACGGTGGCTACGCCAAAATTGTTTACCATTTCGGTAATGCCGGGGTTATGAGAAAAGATGGCAACGGATTTCCAATTCTCTTGTAAATTATTTATTACCTTAATAAAATTAGTGGGTTGGGCATGGTATAATTCGGCTATTGGTATAAGGCTTGTATGGGCAGCCTTGTACACTTTATGAAAACATTGTGCAGTAGTAAGGGCTCTTATAGCCGTGCTGGTTACAAAAGCATCGATATTGATTTCTTTTTGCAAAAGCCGCTCCGCCATTAGCGGCGCATCTTTTTGGCCACGGTCATTTAGCGGCCTGTCAAAATCTTTCATTGTTGGGCTATCCCAACTGCTTTTAGCATGGCGAACTAGCAGCAACGATTTCATACACTTACTTTTTTTATATGTGGTAAATATTGTGTTGAAAAGGTAAGCATCTACTACGATACCGCACATTAAATAAAATAGTTGCCAATAAAACTGCATGCCCAGCCCAACATCTTACCGGCTAAATAATTTGTTTGGGGTTTATTATTTCTTGTAATGATAATAACATGGCTTAGTATCGGAACTCCTTACCCCATGAACTGAAACCGCCTGTTATTCGCAATCTAAATACCTGATAGTAGCAATCAGTTGAACGGAGTACCGTAATGCTACGGGATTTACAACGTTCGCCAATGTCGCTCCATCAGGGC
>JAYUOV010000242.1:0-3444 GCA_043760535.1 Chitinophagaceae bacterium | reverse complement strand
TAAAGGCAAGTATAAAGACTGGGATATAGACTTGAGTAATACTTATGGTACAAACAAACTGGAGTACGAGGTGCAGAACAGCAACAACGCTTCGTTACCTGCCGCTGCTAATACCCAATCACAGTTTGATGCGGGTAATCTTTCTTTTTCTCAAAACACGATAAACCTTGATATCAGCCGCAAACTTTTAGTAGGAGGTAAGGATCTTAACCTTGGTTTTGGTGGAGAATTTCGTACCGAAAAATTTAATATAGGGGCAGGTGAATTAAACTCTTATACTAATGGAGGCAGGATAACCACACCCTTTACCCTGCCATCTTACCCTGGAAGCACCACGGCTCCGGTAACCATTGGTGCATCACCTGCTGTACCTGGTGCACAGGTTTTTCCAGGCTTTGCCCCTACCGATGCTGTTAACGCTAACAGAAATGTGTATGCCGGTTATGTAGATATGGAATATACACTTGGCAAATTATTATTAGGTGCTGCAGCACGGTTCGAATCGTACAAAGAATCGAAAGTAACTTACAATGGAACAGGTCTTAAACTAACCGGCCGCTACGAAATACAATCGAACCTAGCAGTTCGTGGTTCGGTTAATACAGGTTTTAGGGCACCATCATTGCATCAGCGTTATTTTCAAAACACTTCTACACAGTTTGTAGCTGGTTTGCCTTCTAATTCGCTTACAGCTAATAACGAAAATTCTATTGTAAGAAATGCGTTTGGCATTAACGAATTGAAGCCCGAAACATCTAACAGTTTTACCGCAGGTGTTGTAAGCAAATTTGGTAATGGATTCACTGTGTCTGTGGATGGTTATTATATTAAAATTAAAGACCGCATTGTTTTATCTACTGCCTTTAACAGAACTATCAATCCGCTGATAGATGCTATTCTTACTACCAATGGTGTTAGTAGTGCCACAAGTGCTTTACAGTTTTGGACCAATGCAGTAAACACCGAAACCAAGGGCCTAGATATTGTAATAAGCAAGCGGTACAGAATGGGTAAAGCCAGCGGTAACATTGCACTTGCCGGTAATTTTAACCGTAACGATGTTGTGGGTAAAACTCAAACCAATTCAGTTATAGATGCTGCGGTAAATAACCCTAGTCTTACAGACCCTTCTAAAAACCCAGCGAACGACTTCAGTACTTTACTTTTCGACCGCCAGCAAAGGGCAAGGATAGAAGTGGGCCAGCCAAATACAAAAGTGAACCTTACAGTGAATTACACCATATCCAAACTAGATATATTGGCAAGGGTGGTGTATTTTGGTAAAATAACTTCGCTAAATAATGTTGACCCAATGGCAACAAATGCTACTGGCGTTTTTTGGAATGATGCAGGCTTTGGAGCCGATCAAACTTATGCAGGCAAAGCCACAACAGACTTGGTGTTAACTTACAGAGCTTGTTCTGGTTTAGATTTTTCGTTAGGTGCCAATAATTTACTGGATGTATATCCTGATCAGATTTTTGTGGATCCACGAAATACAACCAATTCAGTATATAACACTCCTGTAGCTTCTCCATTAACCACCAATAAGGTTACAGGCGGTTACACTGCCGGCCGAGATCAAAGTAACCGTGGTCGTTTCCTATTTAACGGTAATCAGTTTGGTTACAATGGCCGTTACCTATTTGCCCGTTTAGCAGTTGATTTTTTAGAACTAGCCAAATGCAAAACCACAAAATTAAAAGCCTTACCTATTGTACCTGCTTTTGTTCCTCCTGTTATAAAAGTGATACCACCTAAAGACACAGATGGTGATGGTGTAGCAGATAAAGATGATAAATGCCCCGATGTAAAAGGTCTTGTATCCTTAAACGGATGCCCCGATGTGGATGGAGATGGATTAACAGATAAAGAAGATGCATGCCCAGCTGTTGCCGGCCCCCGTTACCTAAACGGCTGCCCCGATAGGGATGGCGATGGTATTGCAGATAAAGATGATCAGTGCCCGGATAAGGCTGGCCCTGCCACTAACAAAGGCTGCCCTACATCTGATACTGATGGCGATGGCGTTACCGATGATGTGGACAAATGCCCAACTGTAAAAGGTTCATTTGCTAACTCAGGGTGCCCTGAAGTTGCGGTAAAAAAGGAAGTAGTAAAAGAAGAAGCACAGGAAACAGTTGCAGTAGCAGCCAAAAGCATCTACTTCCAAACAGGTAGTGCTGCTTTACTAATGAACAGCCAAACCAAAGGAGCATTGGCCAATGTAAAGCAAGTGATGTCAGAAAATCCTGATGCCACTTTGGTTATTGAAGGACATACAGACAACACCGGTTCGGATGCCACCAATAAAAAATTAAGTAAAAACAGAGCTAATTCTGTAAAAAATTACCTTACTAAAAATGGAGTAAATACTAGCCGTATAGAAGTTGAAGGATTTGGCGAAGCCAACCCTGTAGCCACCAATACTACCGCAGCCGGCCGTGCTAAAAACAGAAGGGTTGTATTAAAATTAAATTGATTAAAAAACTATTTTTAAATATCTAAAAAAACCCCGCTACAGCGGGGTTTTTTAGGCAAACATGGTAACAGAAATTTTTAGATAAAACTTTAGTATTAGGCCTATTTTATGTGCTTTTACTCATGCTATTTTTCCACCTACCTTAGCATCCAAAGTTGTTTATAAAAAACCCATTTAATTGCCCAGCAGTATGCAAATAAGAACTGTAATCACCGGAACAGGAAGTTATATACCCAATATTACAAAAGCAAACAGCGAATTTGCTGTTCATGACTTTTACGATGAAAACTATATCCGAATAGAAACGCCTGCCGCTGTAGTAGCGGAAAAATTTAGGGAAATTACGGGTATAGAAGAAAGAAGGTATGCACCTGCAGATTTGAATGCCAGCGATTTAGCAACATTAGCAGCAAGGCTAGCTATAAAAGATAGTGGCATAGATCCAGAAACCATTGATCAGATTATTTTAGCCCACAATTTTGGCAACGTAATCAAACATACCATTCAAACAGATATGCTACCTGCATTAGCTTCCAGAGTGAAGCATGATTTGGGCATCAAAAACCCCAATTGCATCCCTTACGATATTATGTTTGGCTGCCCAGGTTGGGTACAGGGTCTTATACAGGCCGACGCATTTTTTAAAGCAGGTATTGCAAAAAAATGTTTGGTAATAGGAGCAGAAACCCTGAGCCGAGTAATAGACATTTACGATAGAGACAGTATGATTTTTAGCGATGGCGCCGGTGCCTGTATAGTAGAAGCACTGGCATCGGAAACAGCACACAGTGGTGTTTTGGGTGCAGCCACGCAAAGCCATTGTAACGACGAAGCGTATTATTTATACATGGGCAAAAGTAATTTCCCCTTCAGCGATCCACGAATTAGATTTATAAAAATGAAAGGCCGTAAGGTGTACGAATATGCCATGAAATACGTGCCGCAAGCCATGAAAGATTGCC
>JAYUOV010000241.1:0-3457 GCA_043760535.1 Chitinophagaceae bacterium | reverse complement strand
CCATTTCCGCCTAATGCCGGAAAGAAAAAAGAAAAGAAAGAACACGAAAGGATAACTTATGTATTAAGTAAATTTATGTTGGGTAATAAGGCTTTTACAAATGCTTTGTACACTTTGTGCCAAAGGCGTGTATTCATAGCCCGGCATAGCTTTCAGCAGTTTACGATTGTCAAAATTGGCTATGGCTAAAGCAGTGGCGGCAGTTTCTTTTGTTATCAATGGCGGGTTGCGGGTAAACCAGCTTTTTATTTTTTCCAGCCGCCAAACAATGGACGCTATAAATGGGGTAACCAGTTTATGTGGCCGCTTTTTACCAAAACCATCGGCTATCATAAAGAACACATCTTTGTAGCCTTTATTTTCAGCACTTATTAAAAAACGTTCTGCTGTAATATTGCTAGCCATTAGTTGCATCATAGCAGTAACCACATCATCGGCATCTACAAAGCCGGTGCTGCCGCTGCTGTACCACGGAAAGCCCTTGTACACATTTTTAAAAATAGCCATGCTTCCTTTGTTCCAATCGCCATGGCGGCCAATGATGATGGATGGATTTACAATCACAGCATTCAATCCTTCTCCAATGCCACGCCACACTTCCATTTCGCCAAGGTATTTGGTTTTGCCATATTCGCTATTACTGGTTTCTTCAGTCCAGTTCATGCTTTCGTCTATCATTTGGCCGGGGCGTATGCGGCCGAGTGCAGCCACACTACTTACATGTACCAGCTTTTCCACGTTGGCATCCAGGCAGGCGTTTACAATATTAGCTGTGCCTTCAATATTTATTTGGTGTAGCTCCCTTTTATCTTTTGCATTAAAAGATACATAACCGGCACAATGATATACCTGGGTAATGCCTTCCATTGCTTCTTCTAAAGCTACCACATCGAGTATGTCTGCTTTAAACCATTCTGCGGTACGGGCAAGTGTAGCAGGTATTTGGCTGCGGTAAATGGCGCGTACCCGTTGGCCCTGCTTGTGCAATGCTTCTATAAGATGTGCACCTAACATGCCGGTGCCGCCGGTTACGAGTATCATTTAGTTTTAAGGTTTAAGGTGTAAGGTAGAAGGTGTAAGGTGTAAGGTAGAAAATAGAAGGTAGGAGGTTTAGGGTTTAAGAATTGGTTTCCAGCATAAAACTTTGTGCCTTTCATCCTAACCCTTTTGCCTTACACCTTAAACCTTACACCTTTAACCTTACACCTTTAACCTTAGCTGTAATTATAAAACCCTTTCCCCGTTTTTTTACCCAAATCTCCTGCAGCTACTTTTTCTTTTTGTAAAACAGAAGGCTTTAATCTTTCGGGTTTGCCAAGGGCATCATACACAATAGTACTTACGGCATAGTTAATGTCCATGCCTATTAAATCCATCAGTTTAAATGGCCCCATTTTAAAACCACTTGCTTCCAATACGGCATCCACGGTTTCTATGGTGGCAATGCCTTCTTCCACCAGTTTCATGGCTTCGAGGTAATAGGGGCGGGCCACACGGTTTACAATAAAGCCCGGCGAATCTTTGCAAATAACCGGTGTTTTGCCAAGGGATTTTGTAAGGTGGTAAATGGCTTCTACAACTGCTTCATCTGTGCTTTCGCCTTTTACCACTTCCACCAGTTTCATTACGGGTGCTGGGTTAAAAAAGTGCATCCCCACCACTCTTTCGGGCTGCCTTATTTTTTGCTGCAATGCAGTTATAGAAAGCGAAGAGGTATTGCTGGCAAATATGGTTTCGCTATGATTTATTTCGGCCAGTTGGTTAAAAAGGCTGGCTTTTATATCCGGGTTTTCTACAATGGCTTCTATTACTACATCGGCCAAGCAGTCGTTATTATTGCTGGTGTAATGTATGTTTTTTAGAATCGCTTCTCTGGCTTCGGCAGTTATTTTTTGTTTATCTAGCAATAACTGCAAACCCTTGTTAATGCTCAATCTTCCTTTAATCAGCATCTCTGCATTTACATCAAACAAAATGGTTTTATAACCTGCCGTGGCACATACCTGTGCAATGCCGCTGCCCATGGTACCGGCTCCGCAAATGCAAATGGTTTTCATTATCATAGGATGTTAAGAGATTTGCTTTGCAAGGAGTTTCAATTCGACATCAGACATTGCTACCCTTTTAGATTTATCATAAATGGCTGCCAAATAAACGGTTTGGCGAACACCCTTTACACAGGTAATTACCCTACCTACGCCCAACTTGCCCCTACCCTTACTTGTTATGCTTTATCTGATTTTATAAAAATCATTACCAAGTGGTGTTCCAAGCAAGGGGTTGCTTTCTATTTCCAATATGAGGCTTTGCAAACCCGTTTTGAGTGATAGATCCTTTTCAAGAAGCTTCTTGAAACTTCTTTCAAATTCATCAATAGTTTTTACGTTAAAGCTCATTTAAAAAATCTTTAGCTGAACGGCTTTTTATTTTTCCTTCAGAAGCCAGTTTGGCTTGCTTCATCCCTTTGGCTACACTTGTAATTAGCTCTTTGTTAGAAGGTGCTTTTCTAATTGTAACAAAGTCCAAATGCTTTACCAGGTCTAAAAAGAATCCATACTTTTTATCATCAATTTCAAGGGTCAATTCTTTCATAAAAAAATATTTTTTTAGTTAAAATTACCACTACACCGCACTCGTAAACTGCCTTAAAAATCGCACATCATTCTCACTAAATAATCGAAGGTCTTTTACCTGATATTTAAGCATGGTAATGCGTTCTATACCCATACCAAAGGCAAAGCCGGTGTATTTATTCGGGTCGATGCCGCAGTTGGCAAGTACGTTGGGGTGTACCATGCCGCAGCCTAAAATTTCTACCCAGCCGGTGTGCTTACATACGTTGCAACCCTTACCGCCGCATATAAGGCAGCTAATATCCATTTCTGCACTTGGCTCGGTAAACGGGAAATAGCTGGGGCGAAAACGGACTTTAAAATCGGTGCCAAACATTTCTTTTACAAAGAAATACAGGGTTTGTTTAAGGTCGGCAAAGCTTACGTTTTCGGCTATGTACAAACCCTCTACCTGATGGAAAAAGCAGTGAGCCCTGGCACTAATAGTTTCGTTGCGAAACACACGGCCGGGCATAATCATACGGATGGGCAACTTGCCTTTTTGCATTTCTCGTACTTGCACACTACTTGTATGGGTACGCAGCACCCATGCAGGGTCTTGTGAGATGTAAAACGTATCCTGCATATCTCTTGCCGGGTGGTCTTCGGGTAAATTAAGGGCACCAAAGTTGTGCCAGTCGTCTTCTATTTCGGGGCCTTCTGCCACGGCAAAACCGAGGCGGCGAAAGATGGCCACTATCTGATTGCGAATGATGGAAATGGGGTGGCGGCTACCCAAGGGCAGTTCATCGCCGGGCATGGAAAAGTCGAATATTTCTCCGGCGGCGGCCTCTTCTGTACCTACAGCACCCTGGCTTAGTTCTTCAAATTTGGCTTCTACAAAC
>JAYUOV010000240.1:0-9931 GCA_043760535.1 Chitinophagaceae bacterium | reverse complement strand
AATCCCGTAGCATTACGGGACTCCGTTCAACTGATTGCTACTATCAGGTATTTAGATTGCGAATAACAGGCGGTTTCAGTTCACGGGGTAAGGAGTTCTGAGTATGAAAGCAAAAACGCCATTTCTTGTAGAAATGGCGTTTTGAGAGCATCTGTATTGTATTATTTATTTTGTTTTCCCGGCAGGTTTTTTTGCAGGTGTGGCGGGCTTGTTCATAGCATCAAGGTTTTGTTTGGCTATAACAAATTCCGGAAAGGCTTTAAGAGCAGCCTCATACATTTTTTTTGCTTCAGTTGTATTTTTATCCTGAAAAGCCAATACACCCATCATATTGTAAGTGGCTGCCAGCACGGGTACGCTTTCGCTGTAGCCCTGGCCTACTTGCAAGGTTACTTTTTGTTTGGCTGCCGCTGCAGTATCTGCCATTACTTTGGTAAGGCTTTGTTTACATTCCAGCTTACGTTCCAGCGAAAATTGCTTGGTAGCCAGTTGATAATAATTAAATGGCAGCGGGTTTAATGGACACAATTTCTCGTACCACTCCAGGCTGGTTTTGGCATCATTGGTTTGTCCGCTAATATCGGCAAGTAGCGAAAGTGCTGTTACATTTTTGTTATCACGGGTGTAGGCTTCGTTAGCCAATTTGTAAGCTCCTGAAAAGTTGTTCATGTTATAATAAACCACAGCCAGCGAATCGTTGTAGTTAATAGTTCCGCCATTACTAAGATAGCTTACAAGGCTCATGGCAGCAGTAGGCATATCGTTATACTGAATGGCAGTATGGTACACTTTCAGGTGTTCGTCCTGTTTCATTTTAAGGGCTGTGCTATCCGCAGCATTTATAGCAAGGCTAATAACCAATGCTGCTATAGTTAGGTATGTATATTTTTTCATAACAGCAAGAATAAGACTAATCTTAAAGTGAACCAAACCGAGTTAGTGAAAGGCGAGTATTGGAAAGAATTTGGTTGGTATTAAGTATTTAGTACTTTGTTTTTAGATTATGGCGGCAATTTTTAGTAAGTGCACCTGTTTCTTCGCCAGCCACGGTTGCAACTTCTGGAAATAGCTACGGGCAAGAACCTTGGCAATGACCGCTCATATTGGGCATCTTTTTCCTCCGTCTCCGGCTTTCTTGGCGGCTACAGAAGATCAAGAACCACATCTAAATACAAAAAAAGCGGCTGAGAAAATCTCAACCGCCTTTGTCTATTATCTAAGTACTAAATGCTAAGTACAGAATTACCTGGCAATGTTCACCGCCCTCTTTTCTCTAATCACGGTCACTTTTATCTGTCCCGGGTAGGTCATTTCGGTTTGTATTTTTTGGGCTATTTCAAAGCTCAGCTTGTCGCTGTCGCCATCGGTTACTTTATCGGCTTCTACTATTACACGTAACTCACGGCCTGCCTGAATGGCGTAGGCTTTTTCAACACCGGCATAGGTAAGTGCCATATTTTCAAGGTCTTTAATGCGTTGCATGTATTGCTGCATAATTTCCCTTCTTGCACCGGGCCTTGCTCCACTTATGGCATCACAAGCCTGTATAATTGGGCTAATAACAAATTGCATTTCCATTTCATCGTGGTGGGCGCCAATCGCATTTACAATAGATGGATGTTCGCCATATTTTTCAGCCAGTTTTGCGCCGAGCAATGCGTGGCTCAATTCTGTTTCTTCATCGGGCACTTTACCAATGTCGTGTAGTAATCCGGCACGTTTTGCTAATTTTGGGTTCATGCCCAGTTCGCTGGCCATAATGCCGCAAAGGTTAGCTACCTCACGGCTGTGCATCAGCAAGTTTTGGCCATAACTACTGCGGAAACGCATTTTACCTACAATACGCACCAAATCTTTATGCAGGCCATGGATGCCGAGTTCTATTACGGTACGTTCGCCTATTTCGGCTATCTGATCTTCTATTTGGCGGCGGGTTTTTTCTACCACTTCTTCTATACGGGCCGGGTGTATGCGGCCATCGCTTACAAGACGTTGCAGGCTTAGCCTTGCTATCTCTCTCCGCAGCGGATCAAAGGATGAAAGAATGATGGCTTCGGGTGTATCGTCCACAATAAGATCCACACCGGTGGCGGCTTCTATAGCACGGATGTTACGGCCTTCACGACCTATTATTTGTCCTTTAATATCATCCGTTTCTAATTGAAAAACAGAAATGGCATTTTCAATAGCCTGCTCAGCAGCAGTACGCTGTATGGTTTGGATAATGATTTTACGGGCTTCTTTATTGGCTTTTGTTTTGGCATCGTCCAATATTTCCTGCTGCATGGCAAGGCCCTGTGCATAGGCAGTTTGCTTCATGCTTTCTACCAATTGGTTTTTAGCTTCTTCCTGTGTAAGTCCGGCTACTTTTTCAAGGCGGCGAATATGCTCTTCCTGGTGCTTTTCCAGTTCGGTGCGTTTTTCATTCACCACTTCTATCTGCTTGTTCAACTGCTCTTTTATTACTTCATTCTCTTTTTGCTGCTTATCCAGGTTGGCCACTTTAGCATTTATACTTTGTTCCTGGCTGCGTACACGGCCTTCGGCCTCGGCCATTTTACGGTTCCGGTCGTTCAGTTCCTTATCGTTATCGGCCTTCATTTGAACGAACTTCTCTTTGGCTTCCAGCAGTTTTTCCTTCTTCAGTGTTTCTGCAGCGGCCTCTGCATCTTTCGTTATTCTTTGTGCTTCCTGGCGTATTCTTTGCGCTTCCTGTTCGGCCAGGGCTATTTGCTGGCTGGTATCTTTTGCAAAAACAAACTTACCCGCCACCAGGCCGCCAATTAGCGCTACTATGCCGGTAATGATTGCTATTATTAATGGATCCATTGGTTTTTTGGTTTAATTGTTCAACAATATGGTATATCCTCTCTCTGCCGCTCTTCTTAAGTATGTAGTAAGATGGTGGCTGGCGAAAATACAGAAAAACAGCTGGCTTAACGTTTTGGAAATATTGGAATATCGGAATTGAGAATCTGGGTGAGTGAAATGGGCTTACCTGATTGTTTTTTCGCAGAATTTTAACCCAATTAAATTAACGCTACTATTCTATTCAACCCTTTTAGGGTTGCAATAATACATTTCCTTTAAACCACGGGTTTCACCCGTGGCTATTGTAATTGAACCACTTCGTGGTTTGGGCTATGTTTTAAATGTATTGGCAAAGTGTTCCAGGTATAATAGAAATTACCAGCAATCAAAAGAGGCTGTACCGGATAATTGGTACAGCCTCTTTTGGTAAAATGCTATGGAAGTTTACTTTGTTTTTGGCTTTGCCGGAGCTTTAGCAGGTGGTTCCTGTGCTGCTGGCTTTTCTTCTTCGGGTAGTTTTAAGCCTAGCTTTTTAGCTACGGGTATAATCAGATTATCGGCAGGGGGCGCCAGCCAAAGACCATCTCTTTTAAACACGTAGGTATATTTTTGCTCGGCTACTACTGCCTGAAAGGCGTTGATAGCCTTTGCCAAATAAGGCTGCATTAATTGCTGCTGCTTACCCTGCGATATTTGCTGTGCGTACTGCTGCCAGTTTTGAATGGTATAAAACAGGTTAGCCATTTGCTGCTGCTGCTGCTCCCTTACCCGTGGAGGCAAGGTGGCACTATCTTTTTTAAACGCACTGTCAAGGCGCTTTAATTCGCTCAGATTAAAATCATATTCAGCTCCCAATGAATCTCGTTCAAAGCTAGCCATCAGGGTATCTACTTTAGATACGCCAGGCATCAGGCTAACCACATAATCCAGATCGAAATAACCAAATTTGTTTTGTGCTGCGGCCTTATCGGTTCCGGCAAACATCAGTGCTACTGTAACCGCAGCAATAGTGAGTAACTTTTTCATGTTCAGATTTGAAATTAACAGTTGATTTTTGTTTAAAAAATAGATGATTATTTGATTCCCAATTCACGAAGCACATCTTCGCTTTTGTCTAATTTAGGGTCGGCAAATATAACGGTAATTCCTTCGGACTTATCCAAAATAAAATCGTAAGAACGGGCTGCTGCTAGTTTTTGAACAGCGGTGTAAACCTTATCCTGTACGGGTTTTATTAGTTTCTGCCTTTCTTTAAAGAGGTCGCCTTCAAAGCCAAAACGCTTCTTTTGCAGGTCTCTTAATTCTTTCTCTTTATTAAATAATTCGTCCTCTCTTTTCTTCTTTAAATCTTCGCTTAGCATTACCTGTTCGGCATCAAAATCGCGGTACATTTTGTTTAGGGCTTCCTGCCGCATGTCTATTTCCTTTTGCCAGGTTTCGGCAGTGGCATCTAGTGCTTTTTGAGCGGTTTTATACTCGGGCATTTTATCGAGTATGTACTTGGTGTCTATAATGGCGTAGCGCTGTGCTGATGCTGCAAAACCAAATACCGCAAAAATGCTGAGGGTAAGTAATAGTTTCTTCATGGCGTTTTTTTATTTTGGTGTAAGACGAAGAAAAAGGATTTTAAGCTTGTAAGGATTTGTTAATGAAAAAGTGTTGTATTCGTTTTTTTGCAAGGCTATATTGGAACAAAGGTTGTATTGTTTTATAATAGCACAGCAGATGAACGGAGTCCCGTAATGCTACGGGATTTTAAACGTTTGCCAATGCAGCTCTATCAAAGTTCAAAAGATGGTTTAATAATAGAACACTATTTTTCCACCACCGGCCTAAAGGCTTACCCCGCCAGTGGAGGACAATGTGCAGCAGATTTGCGAACTGCCAACTAAAAAACTACCAACTGAACCCTACTCCGGTTCAAAGCCCAGCATAAATGTAAACTTAGCAGCTGCCTTTAAACCTTGCCCTGGTTGAAACCTATCCAGCCCCACGCCATAATCGAAACCTAGCAAACCAAACATCGGCAGGAAGAAACGCATACCCAAACCTACGCTGCGACGCAGTCTAAAGGGGTTGTATTCCTTGGCGCTATACCACCCATTGGCAGCTTCGGCCCATGCCATGGCATAAATAGTACTGCTGGGGTTGGTGCTAAAAGGGTAGCGTAATTCCATGCTGTATTTATTAAAAATGGTAAAGTATTTAGAAGCACCAGATTGATCGGGGTTTACTTTAGGATCGCTGCTTTCGTACACGGGGTAGCCACGGTGGCTAATAATTTCGAATCCGAGCAAAGCAAAGTTGTTACTTAAACCAGCATCGCCCACCTGAAACCTTTCGAAAGGAGAGATTTCCAGGCTTTTATTATAACGGCCTATAAAACCTGCTTTGGCTGCAAAGCGTAATACAAACTGGTGGTTTTTGTCTTCGCCGGTACCCTTGGTGAGTGGCACAAACCATTCGCCTGTAAAACGCCATTTATGAAACTCAACCAGTTTGTATTTTTCCGAAGGGTTGGATAAATTACGGTTTTTATCAAACAAGCTAAAAGGTGGAGTGAGCTGCATACTTAATAAGAAATTGCTGCCACTTGTTGGGAATACCTGCTGATTGATAGAGTTGCGCTGCAGCGATACTTTAAAACTTACGTTTGAGCTGATGCCATTATTAAAATCAGGCAGAATAGCATATTCTTTTAGGCGATAACGGGTAAAGTTTAATGAATAAACAAGGCTAAAAAAGTCATCGGGCCATTTTAATTGTTTTCCTAAACTAATACCCACACCTGTGGTCATAATAAAAGACTTATTAGCGGCGGCACTAGAAAAACCGCCTGTGGTAGGGTCAAAAGCATTGGCAAACTTGGTATTGTACAAGCTTACAGTAAACGACTGCTGTTTTTTTCCCCCCAGCCACGGCTCTGTAAAGCTGAAGTTATAACTGCGGAAGGCACGTCCATTACTTTGTAACCTCAGGCTTAGCTTTTGTCCATCGCCGGCAGGCAGCGGATCCCAAGCATCTTTCTTAAAAATGTTATTGAGCGAAAAGTTATTGAACGATACACCAAGTGTTCCTGTAAGGCCTATGCCGCCACCCCATCCTGCAGAAAGCTCCAGCTGATCGGCACTTTTTTCTTCTACTGTGTAGTTAATATCCACGGTGCCATCTTCTTGGTTGGGTATAGGGTTAATGCCTATTTTTTCTTGGTTAAAAAAGGCAAGGTTGGCTATTTCCCTTTGCGAACGTATCAGATCTTGACGGCTAAATTTTTCGCCAGGCAATGTTCTTAAAGCACGGCGAATTACATATTCTTTTGTTTTGTCGTTACCTGCTATTCGTACATTTTTAATAGTAGCTTGCGGGCCTTCTACCAAACGTATTTCGTGGTCTATAGTGTCATTATACACAGCACTTTCTATTACTTCTGTTCTAAAGAAAAGGTAGCCATCGTCCATATACAATCCGCTAATGTCTCCACCTTCCGGGCTTAATTGCTTACCTAGTTTTTTGTTAAGAAGTTCGATGTTGTAAATATCGCCTTTGCGAATACCCAAAATAGCATTTAATATGCTGTCGCTGTATTTGGTAGCACCACGAAAAGCAATATTGCCAAAATAATAGCGGCGGCCTTCGTTTACTTTAATATCAATATTAAGGTTGCCCTCTTTATTATTGGTCATTTTATAATCTTCTACCACCGCATCTCTAAAGCCACGGCTGTTATAGTATTCTATCAGCGATTGCTTGTCTTCTTCAAATTTTTCTTGATTAAACTTAGCATTTACAAAAGGCTTTACCCTAAAGTAAGGATCCAGGAATTCCTGAATTTTTGTAGGCTTTAGAAAGTCGTAGTTTTTTACAAAGTGGCTGAAAGTAACCACATCTTTTGGTTCGTAATAGCCAGTATCGGGGTTAGATTTGAGGCTAATTCTACCCTTTTCTTTAGTGCCTTTAAACTGCTTTTTCAGTTTAGCATCGGGTACGTTTCTATTACCAGCCATGTTTAGGTTGGCTATTTTAATCTTATTGCCCTTATCTATTAAAAAAACAAGATCCCTGCTATTGGGAATATTTACAGTGGCGGCTTCTGTAACGTTTGTCTTCAATTTTTGAAAACCCTTTTCGGCATAGAATTTTGTGATGGCCTCTACCGCATTTTGCTTCATGCTTTCGGTAATTACCCGGCCTGTAACAAGGCCTGTTTTGCCTGTAAGGTCTTCTTGTTCTCCCTTTTTTACACCTGCTCCCCTAAAAAAGAATTTGCCCAATCTTGGTCTTTCCTGCACATTTATTTCTAGGTGAATGATGTTGGGCGCCTCTAATCGGGCAATAAAAATTACCACATTGCTAAAGTAATTTTGGGCCCAAAGGTTGCTAATGGCTTTGCTAAAAATATCGGTTCCAGGAATCATAGCTTTTTCGCCGGTATTGAGGTTGGCAATAGAAAGCAACAATGCCTGATCGAAATATTTGTTGCCTGTTACCACAACCGTACCCACCCTGTACTCTTTGGGCGTGGTACTTTTAAAAATATTTTCGAGGTCTATATCTACCGAAGTGGTGGTATCAGTTTGTGCAAGTGCTGTGGTGCAACAAATACAAGCTATAATAGCATTGAGCGACAGAAACTTACCTAAATATTGCATGCAGAAATTTTGTTTGATCGTTTGCCACCACGCTATTCTAAATTTACTATAGTACAGTTGTGGTTGGGTCGGCAATTTAATTGGTATAATTAAAAGTGTTTGTTAAATGATATTTTAATGTGCAAATGAGAGAATGTCCAAAATTTGCCCATTTGTCCATTTGCCCATTTGTCTATTGGCCTATTGGCCTATTGGCCTATTGGCTCATTGGATTTCACTTGCTCCCCTGTTTTACCAAATCTTCTTTCTCTTTTTTGATAATCAAGGATGGCTTCGTAGAGATCGGCTTTTCTAAAGTCTGGCCAGCGGGTGTTGGTAAAATAGAGTTCGGCGTAAGCTAATTGATACAGCAAAAAATTACTGATACGGTATTCTCCGCTTGTGCGTATCATCAGTTCGGGATCGGGGTAATGGCTAGTGTACAGGTATTGCTGTAGGGTATCCGGTACAATGTCGGTGGCCTTTAATATGCCTGCTTCCACATCGGTAGCAATGGCTTTTACAGCCTGTACTAGTTCCCATCGGCCACTGTAACTCAAGGCCATAATTAGGTTTAAGCCAGTATTTTGAGTGGTCATTTCCAGTGCTTCATCCAGTTCCTGGTTTACAAATGGAGAAAGCATTTTTCGGTCGCCTATTACATGCAGTTTAATGTTGTTCTTATTCAGCGTCTCGGTTTCTTTGCGGATGGTATCTACTAAAAGCTCCATAAGGCCACTTACTTCGTATTGTGGGCGGTCCCAGTTTTCGGTGCTAAAAGCGTATAGTGTAAGGTATTCTATACCCATTTCTGCACAGCCTTCTACAATGTTTCTTACACTTTCCACACCGTGAAAATGGCCTACCAAACGATCGTGCCCCTTCTCCTCTGCCCAACGGCCATTACCATCCATAATGATAGCAATATGTTTTGGAAGGTAGCTAGTATCAATCTGCTCCAATAAAGTACTCATACCCACTGTTTTTTTTGAGAGCGACAAATGTAGTGAATTAGGGCGGTGGAAAATGAGGATGGGCAGTGTGGAGCGGTATTGAATGGCGGCAGGGCATTTGCTACTTTTTTACATGGCCTTTTTTGATGGCATATACGGCAAGACCAACCCCTGTTTTTAAGCTCAGTTTTTCAAATAAAGCATCATGGTTACAGCGTTTAGATGTTAAAATTTAAGCGTTCAACATTGTTTTCAATGCTGCTACCTCCTGTTTCATCCTGTTAATAATGAAATGTAATTCTTCAATATCTTTTTTGGTGGCATAAGAAGTACCGGTTTCTTCGGGTTTGTTTACGGTAGTTGGTTGAGCCAAAAAGTAAGTGATATCCACTTCTAAAATCTTAGCAATGGCAGTCAATCTTTCAATTGTTAACTCCGTAGAACCTGTTTCTACTTTTGAATAACCGCCAGGGGTAAGACCTAAATCGATAGTTATATCGCTATGATCTAAGCCTTTTTCTAACCTCCGCTTTTTTATTTGACTTTTTATATACTCTATCACCCTCCAAAGGTGAAACACCAGCTCTTTGTTGTAGTTCTCATTACTATTTCCAACCATCATATTTAGAATATATATTCCAAATACGATAATTTTAATTTATTGCTATTCCATGGTTCACTAATGCATGGATAATGGCAAACGAGTTCAAATAATCAATGTACAATCCCCACCCACAAACCAATGACTTTTAATAAACTGCTTGAAAAATACCGGAAGGTTTATCACTCCGAAAGAGATAAGGGTGACCGCTTTGAAAGATTGATGCAGGCTTACTTGCTAACTGACCCCATGTATTCCAACCAATTAAAAAATGTTTGGCTATGGAGTGAGTTTCATGGCAAAGCGGATTTGGGTGGTGGTGATACAGGCATTGATTTAGTTGCCAAAACTTTTGACGGCGACTATTGGGCCATCCTATGCAAATGTTTTCAGGAAACAGCCGTGATTGATAAACCTGCCGTTGACTCTTTCCTTTCTACATCAAGCAGAGCGTTTAAAAACAAAGATTTACAAACAGTTAGTTTTTCACATCGGCTTTGGATTTCTACTACCAATAAATGGGGTTCTAATGCTACAGAAACGGTAAAAAACCAAAACGTATCTTTTTCAAGAATAAACCTGTACGATTTACAGGAAGCTCCGGTGGATTGGGAGAAATTAGAAAAAGGTGTTCATGGTGAAGCTTCAAGAAAGGCAAAGAAAAAACTAAGAGCACATCAGCAATTAGCCTTAGATAAAACGCATGACCATTTTAAAACCGCCGACCGTGGTAAACTCATTATGGCTTGCGGCACCGGTAAAACTTTTAATTCACTCCGCATTGCCGAAAATGAAACCAATGGCAAAGGGCTTGTTTTATTTTTGGTTCCGTCTATTGCTTTGTATCCGTTTTACCAACCCCTTATTTTCTATGATTTACTTGCGTAGTAATTTTGCGGTAGCAGTTCTTTGATTTTATTGATTGGGTGATCTTTGAT
>JAYUOV010000239.1:0-3469 GCA_043760535.1 Chitinophagaceae bacterium | reverse complement strand
TATTCGGTGCCTGGTTCCAGATTGGTAAAAGTGTAGGTTTAGGTAAAAGCGTACAGGTTTTTTGATAATAAATTTTCGTTGGCAATGGCGGGTGTAGCCTTCTTTTTATCAGCATCTTTTGGCCAGCATTTTACGGTGGCAGTTCCTAAACGTTGTGTGTGTTCTACCCAAATGGTGGCCGTTCTAAAATCCACGTGGCCCAGCATTGGGCCACTTTTTAATTGAGCCAATAGAGCAAGTGGTAGCTGGCAGAGGAATAGTAGGACTGCGATGGTATTTTTCATGCAATATTTTTTATAGCGGCAAGTTACGGTGTATAGGTAAAGGAATTGTGAAGGCTTGTTTTCTGATCGACTGAATTCCATTGTGACCATCTAAAATCAGCCTAACTGGATTAGATGGACTAAAGTCCATCTTTACAAAATGGTGTCGTGCCTACGGCTGTACCTGCTGCCTTGTAAAAAAAATACTGTATAGTAAATGGAGGTACAGAATGAGCTCCTTCGCTGTATCATGGCAAGGTAAAAATTAACTAACCTCCCATTAAAACCTTTTTAACCATAGGTTTCTCTCACCACCCTTTTTTACTGAAGTTCTGCAAGCAATTACTGAAGCTTTACGGCAACGCCAAATCCAGCCATTTGTTTTTGTTAATAAATACCATTTCACCCAACAACAGGAAAAAGAAATGATGGAGCAGGTCTTTGCCGATACCACACATGCTGTATGCTTATAGCCTAAGCATCCTAAAAAGCTATTGATATTTGAAAAGAAATGGGTTATGCCAAAAACCAAAACAACATTTATCTTCAGCATCAGGCTACAAAACACTTCACTTACGTAGCCGGCAGCAGCGATTTTTAGATTATTCAACTATCTTTTTCAACTTTAAAGAAACAGCCAGTAGAAATTTTCGAAAAAAATGACCACGTAACTGATACAATTCACTTTTTTCAACATTTTTTTACCGTTATCCATAAATGTGTTTGTGCCTAAATTGCTTCATCCAAAAAAAATATTGCATTTTTGCCCCAACACTTATTTTTACACACGTATGAAGGATAGACTGTACCAATTATTTACCGAACGCAAAAAAGCCCATCGCAAATCCTTTGCCGTGTTAATAGACCCGGATAAGGTAGATGCAGCTAAAACCGAGGAACTCGTTCAGTTGGGTACAGATGCCAAAGTGGACTACTTTTTTGTAGGCGGCAGCCTGGTTATCAGCAGTTATATTGATGAATGTGTACAACAGATCAAAGCCAGTTGCGATATACCCGTTATACTTTTCCCCGGCAGCCCATCGCAAGTGTGTAAGTATGCCGATGCCTTGCTGTATTTGAGTTTAATCAGCGGCCGTAATCCGGAACTGCTTATTGGCCAACACGTAATTAGTGCCCCGTTTGTAAAGCAGAGCGGCCTCGAAATAATGCCCACCGGCTATATGGTTATAGATGGTGGCGCCCCCACCACAGTTTCTTACATTAGTAATGCCAGCCCTATACCGGCCGATAAAAACGAAATTGCCATGTGTACCGCCATGGCCGGCGAAATGCTGGGCATGAAACTGATTTATATGGATGCCGGCAGCGGAGCCCGCCGCCCCATTACCGAACAAATGATAGAAAGCGTGGCCCGTTGTATAGAAGCCCCGTTAATAATCGGCGGCGGCATTACCGACCCCGAAAAAGCCTACCGCAACTGCAAAGCCGGTGCCGACGTAATCGTTGTGGGCAACGCTATTGAAAAAGACGCATCGCTTATTAAGGAGATAGCTGATGCTATACATAGTACGCCGGTTAAGGTGTAATGATTTTTTTAGCCCAACTTTTTGAGCCTTGATTGGGCGACATTGGCGACGCTCCGTTCGGGGGTTGTGCTACTTTGAAACCATGGGGAATACCCAATTGATTTTATTGGCAGGTTTGCATGTAATTTTTTTATCTGCAATATTCAAAAGCCAGCATGGCTTTTCATCATACCATATCTGTTGCTTTAAAACCACAAGGTTCCAGCCTTTGCAAGTGTTCCAAATAAGCGTCTGATGTTTGCATCTGCATTATCAAGGCCGCCCTTCGGTGTTTTCACCAACGGCCGTCAACTTACGGTTGTAGAGCCGTAGGCTCGGCCATTTTGTAACAACGGATTTTTATCCGTTGACCTGCAAAGGAACAAAATCGCAGAGCCGTAGGCTCGGCCTATATATTTAGCATGGCCAAGCTGTATTTTGGGGTAGTTCAACGGATTAAAATCCGTTGTTACAATATAAAATCGAGCCTATAGCTCTACACATTGTCTTAAGTTGACGGCTATGGTGTTATCACCAACGGCATACAAACCCAAGCAAAAAAAATACTGGTTTACAGTTAGTTAAATACAAGCCCTGATTTGCTACAGCGTCCGCTGCTCTTAATAATGATCCCGTAACTGAACAATCGTAAGCAAACCATCAGCTACAGAATACACCAGCCGGTGTTCTTCATTTATCCTTCTCGACCAATACCCTGAGTAGTTATACTTTAACGCTTCAGGTTTACCAATACCTTCAAAAGGGCTTTCAGTAATAGATTTGATGAGTTGCTCTATACGTTGCTGGATGATTTTGTTCCCCAACATCTTCCAGAACTTTAGATCTTTTAAGGCAGTATCTGTAAAAACTATTTCCATAAATCATCAATAGCTATTTTGGTTACCCTGCCCTCTTTTGCTTCGCTAATACTTTGGTCAAGTTTTGCAGTCGTAACCGGGCTTACCAAAATGCGTTCTGTTTCATCCATTTCCGGTTCTTCTTCATAGCGTATTTGCATAGCCTCAAACACAGCCCTAATTGCTATATCCTGCTTTTCATTTTCTGGGTGTACTAATAATGCATTCATGTTTCTATTTTTTCTGCTTTTCAAAAATCGGATAAATATTCGGATTCTCTTTTGCTCTTTACTATCAAAAAATAAATGTAAAAGTTAAAAAAGTAAATTTGCTCTAAATACAATTTGTTATGAATGCTGAAAAAACAATGCGGCAGGAAGTGAAAAAATACATAGACACACCCGATGTAAAAGTGGTTAAAATGGCTCATGCCATGCTGGAAGTAGATGCAGAAAATGATTGGTGGCATACGATGCATGATACAGTAAAAGCTGACCTGGAAGCCGCTTTGAAAGAATCTGAAAACGGCGAAACAACACCCCATGCAGAAATCCAAAAAAGATACCAGCAATGGATTGTAAAATAAACTGGACCAACAGGGCATGGCTTACATACAAAGCCAACATAGAATATTTAGAACTGGCCTGGACAGCAAAAGAGATAAGCAATTTTGTGTTGCTGGTTGATAAAAAGTTGATGCTATTAGCAAAGAACCCCGGAAATGGGAAGCCAACGCAATAAGTCACATCCCAATATTCGCTGTACACTCGTACATAAAAGAGTCTAGGGCATCTCTAAAAACCCATATTTTGTAAGTGCCGCA
>JAYUOV010000238.1:0-3470 GCA_043760535.1 Chitinophagaceae bacterium | reverse complement strand
GTTACTACACCATTTCACTTTTCTAGTAAATTAGATTTACTGCATCACCAATGATTAGCATTAATCCCGCTGTATCATCTCAAACAATTGCACCACAGCTTCCTTTCTTTGCGGCGAAACGGGGAGCTCATCATTGTTGTCCATAATTACATAACCGCCTTCGCTGCGGCTGTATTTTTTAAGGTAAGCCGGGTTTATAAGATGGCTTTGGTGGATGCGTAAAAAGCCCCTTTTGCTCAATATTTTTTCTACCTCTTTAAGCGTACGGCATATAAGCAGGTTCTCTTTGCTTTGCAAAATAAAATGGGTATAATTATCCTGGCTTTGGCAGCGTACAATATTTTGTACAGGTATAAACTGGTAACCATCTGTAGTGGGCAAGGCCACTTTTTGCGATGTGGCATTGGCCACCTGATAAGCTGTAAAAAATTCATCAAACTGATCCTTCTGCATTACCCGATGTTGCTTTTGCTCCCAATTGTTAATAGCCTGTAACAAATCTGCATCTTCCACAGGTTTTAAGCAATAGCTAATGGCACTAAATTTAAAAGCCTCTACTGCATATTGGTTATAAGCAGTTACAAATACTACATCAAAATGAAATGGCATTAATTTGGTGAGCAACTCAAACCCACTTATGCGGGGCATTTCAATATCTAAAAATAGGATATCGAATTTCAATTTATGAATTTCGGCAAGAGCTAACTGGCTATCGTTAAAAACGGCCACCACTTCTATATCTTTCCTTATTTTTTTTAGCTGAATCTGTAATGTTTCAGTGGCTAATTTTTCGTCATCTACCAATACTACTTTTATCATGTTAAGCTATTTTGAAGTGTAATGTTAATGGTGGTGCCTGCGGCCTGCAAGCCTTCGTCTATATTGTCTTTCACGGCTATTTTTAATTTGCCATTACTACCTGTGTTAAAAATACTGATTCTTTCTTCGGTTATTTTCATACCAAAACTTTCGGTGTTGAGTTTATTGATTTTATTCTCTTTAATAATTGCAGCCACAGCCCTGCCTACGCCATTGTCTATTATCGAAATATTGATATTTCCGTTTTGCTTATTTACCTCCACTTTACAAAACTTATCGCTTTTATCGCTGTTGGCTAGGCCATGCCAAATGGCATTTTCTACAAATGGCTGTAAAATGAGTGGCGGCACCTGAATGCTTTCTGGCAGCAGGCCTTCATCTACCACAATATGGTAATAAAAAGATTGATCGAAACGAAGGCTTTCTATTTCAAGGTATAATTTCAGGGTTTCCAGTTCCTGTTGCAGCGTTATAGTTTCCCGGTTGCTGTATTCTAAAATCTGCCGTAGCAGTTTCGAAAATTTATTGAGGTAAAATGCTGCCGTATCATTTTCATTTTTTAAAATGAAATACTTGATACTGTTCAGGCTGTTGAATAAAAAATGCGGATTCATCCGGCTGCGCAATGCCTGCATCCGGCTTTCGCTCAGTTTTTTTTCGTAAGAAGCCCTTGTTTTCATCAGCGTAGCTGCCTCTATCTTTTTTTCCTGTTCTAATATATGGGCCGTACGTTCTGCTACTTTTAGTTCCAGCAGTATATTGGCTTCCTGCATTATTTTTTCGTTCAGCTCCATTTGTTCTATCAGCTTTCTGGTGGCCTCATCTTTTTCCTGCTGCAGTTCTTTTATACGAATGCCAAGGGCAAAGGCAAAGAAAATGCACTCTAATAAAATGCCTACCATATACCAGTTGGCATTATTCAGTTTGGCCAAATAAGTACCGGCAAATACATTGTTTACCTCTTTAAAAGCGGCCAGTACACCAAAAACTAAAAATAAGGTATTGCCTATTATATAGAATTTCTTAATGGAGCTTTTTACAAAAACTGCTACACTAAAAAGAATGTACACGTTTATAAAAACCAACACAATACGGATGATAAAAAACGAAGTGACCTGAAACGGAAGATTGGGCGTGGTATAAAACACCAGCCAATCGGCAAAGCTATAACACCACAGGCCGATTGATATCCAACGAAGCTGTTGGTACAGTTTTGGCCGCTGATTTTTAAGATCCAGCAGTTCGTTCAAGAACCAGGCATAACCTGCCACTGCCACTAGTATCATAGGTGTAACAAGGCTGGCTTTTAGCATAGGGGCATGTAAACTGCAATAGCCTATCAGTGTGGTTGGCCCAATGCGAAGCAGCCCGTACACCAATTGTAAACCCAGGTACAATGCATAGCGGCCATACAGAGCCTGCCTGCTTTTGAGGTACATAAACCAGAAAAAAACAAACATCATAAAGATGGCACCTACAAAAAATACGGTAATGTATTCTTGTGTATTGGCAATAGTGGTATTGTCTTTATAAAATTTATAGTACGCCTCGCTGCTGTAAATGCTTGAGGTAACATCTGCCTTAGTGCCGTTATAACCGCTTACCAATATCTGAACAGTGGCCAACTGCCCGGCCATTAGTTTTATGGGCATAAAAGCTTGCTCATCGTGGCCAAAGCGTTCTGCTATATTGGTATAGTAGCCAGTTTTTTGTGTAGATAAAATCTTGTTGTCTTTATCCGTTATGGTCATTGTGGTAATGCCATTATCTGTGTTGCGCAGATAGTAAGTTGTATCGGTGCCGGTATCGTTCTGTACATTAAAACCAATGCTGTATTGTCTGCTTTTTTTGGTTTGTTCAAAATTGGTAACTGTTTTGCCTATTGCACCATTGTTCCATTCGGTTACTGTTACAAAAGAGTCAAGGGGCAGCCGGCCTTGTATAGCAGACAGGCTCACCGTTGCTTTTATATTTTGTGCATGGGAGAAAAATCCTGTTGCCAGGAGTAGTAGTGTGTATAGAAATCTCTGTATAATGACTTTCGTTTTAAGGATGTTATCTTATTTTTTTTTGACGAAAAATATTCAGCATATCCATATAAAAGATGATAAATCTGTTTAAGAATAATCAATCAAAAAAAAATACAAATAACTTCAGGGTTGTTGAATTATGGCTGCTATAAATTTCTGTTTTTTTTTAATAGTGAGCAACTTTAATAGAGTAAATAAGCCTTGTGATGGAGTGGGGGAAATTTATTGGGCAAGAAATTTAGCAGTAACATGAGAAAAATTTATAGATAACTTTTAAAAGAAAGCAAATCATTTACCTACAGCATTTACAACTCTGCCTATTTTTTATAGAATCATAAAATGCCTTTTTTGTGCACCCCATTCCTTATTCCGAAATAGCCAAAACATCAAACCACTTATATTTGTCCACTATGGAACATTTGCTTAAACAGATAGAACAAACCAAGCAGGAAGTAGCTGTAGCTTTGGCTGCAAATGCCGAAGCTTTGGAGGCTTTTCGTATAAAATACCTTGGCACCAAAGGACTGGTAAAAGCCATTATGAGCGAAATGAAAAATGTGGCCAGCGAACAAAAACGTGAATTTGGTCAAAGGCTCAATGAGTTTAAATTGTTTGTAGAAG
>JAYUOV010000237.1:0-10028 GCA_043760535.1 Chitinophagaceae bacterium | reverse complement strand
TTTTTAAAATACCTACAATGGCTACTACTACCAGCAGACCTGTAAAACCCAGCACTTTGCCTTTGTTCAGCAGTACCCAGTTTTCTATTTTTACCAATACACTTTCTAAAAAACGATTGCGTAAGTATTTGGTGTGCCGCTCTTTTGGTGGTGGTAAATAACTAAGCACAGCTGGTATAAAAATGAATGAGATAACAAACAGTACCATGATATTGATACCAGCTACTGCTCCAAATTCTCTTAATAAATCGCTTTTGGTAAGTGCAAATACGGCAAACCCAATGGCAGCCGCAATATTGCAAAACAAGGTTACAATCCCCATTTTGCTCACCATTTCCAGCAAGGCATTTTTCTTGGCTCCGCTCATTGCGGAGTTGGCTTTCTGCCCGGGTTGCGTACTATTTTCTGCCAGTTGCTTTTGCCACGACATGTGGTATTTATTAAGAAAATAAATACAGTTGGGTATGCCTATTACAATAATCAATGGCGGAATAAGGGCAGTAAGCAACGAAATTTTATAGCCAAGTAATTGCAAAGTGCCAAGGCTCCATACCACGCCCATTAATACCACCATCAGGCTAATAGCTGTGCTGCTAAACGACCGAAAAAACAACAATAAGGTAATAACGGCAAGCCCCAGGGAACCCAGCAAAAAATACCGCATTTCATGCTCAATTCTGTCGGCCACCTGTGTGCGTATAAGTGGCAATCCCGAAATATGCGTTGGCACACCTGTAAGCTTTTCGTATTTGGCTACTGCCGCTACTATAGCTGCTACCACCTGTACCCGGTTTTTACTGCGTAGCATTTCTTTATTAATGGTAACCCCCGCCACGTAAGCGTTTGAAGCAGGGTTGTACAACAGTTGCCGGTAAAAAACAAGGTTCTCAAACTTAGCCCTTGCCGTATCTAAAAGCGATTGGGTGCTTAGACTATCGCCAAAAACAGGCACCGGGTTTAGCTTTTCAGAAGTATCGCTTTTAATAAGATTAATAGCCATGGGCACGCCTACAATACCTTCTACACTTTTTATGCTTTTTATAGCAGCCAGCATTTGTTTGTATTGGGTAAAATGATCCAGTTTAAAAAACTGATTTGTTTGTACACCTATAACCAGCACACTGCCATCTTCGCCAAATTGCTTTTTAAAATCCATATACTCCACGTACTTGGGATTATCGGTTGGGATGGCCTTAGCAAATTCGTAGCTGATGGTAACCTTACTGGCCTGCCAGCCCATAAAGCCAGTAGCTGCAAACAGTGCCACTAATAAAGCAATTCTGTATTGTAAAACAATTTGTCCGAGTCTATACCACATAAATTTTAGTTGTAGTCAATGGGCTTTTTGGAATTTGTGAAAGGGTCATGTATTGGTAAAAGTTCTTTCGTTATTGGTAAATGGGTTATTCTTGATTACTAGGTATTAAGCCAAATGATTTTTAACCATTTAACTTATTCGCTAACCTTACCTTTTAACTAATACCTAAAATAACAACCCACCTAACAACCTATTTACCATTATTATTGTGGCAAAGAAAACCAATAAAATGCTTTGTAGTTCAAAGGTTATTTCTGGAAAGAACCGATTGTAAGCGTTTTGAAAAGATAACAAGAGCTTTAGGTGGCAAAATTGTATGGAGCGAACAGGATTAAAACAAACAAAAAGTTAGTGCCGGTGTGTGCCTTTTACTTGTTACCTACGAAACAAGAAAGGAAAAGGCAGCGGCGAAAATCTTTGTATTAAAATGAGCAATTGAATTTAACTTTGAAATGTGCAAGCATCAGGTGTACAAATATTCCACGATAAAAAAGGAAAACCCGTTCAGGCTCTCATAGACCTTAATCAATATGGCTATGTAATAGAAGACCTTTTGGATATTATTGAAATAGAAAAAAGAAAAGCGGAGGCTACAATAAGTGCAGAAAAAGTATTTGCAAAAATTGATAAGAAATGGAGCAGCCAAAAGAAAAAGGGTACAAAATAGTTTTTCAAAAAACGGCTGAAAAATAATTAAACAGCCTTTCTCAAAAAGAATATGAAGCTTTAAAAAAAGCTATCCTTTCATTAGCTTACGACCCAACTCCTCATGGTGTAAAATCTTTAAAAGGTAAATACAAGGGATTTTATAGGATAAGACAGGGTAATTACAGGATTGTTTACCAAATCAATAACGGGCAATTGATAATCACTATTATCAGAATTGGTGACCGTAAAGATGTTTACCAATAACCTATGCTCCACAAAACAAAAGCCATTATTCTACGCACCGTAAAATATGGCGAAACCAGCCTTATAACCACCGTGTACACCGAGCTGTTTGGCCTGCAATCGTACATGGTTAAGGGCGTTCGTTCCGCTACTAAAAAGGGCAGCAGCAAGGTTAGCATGTTTCAGCCGGCGGCTATTTTAGATATGGTAGTGTACCACAACGAATTAAAGCATTTACAAATAATTAAAGAATATAGCTGGGCAAAAATGTACCAGCATATACACCAGGATGTGGTTAAAAACTGTGTGGCTTTATTTATGGTAGAATTAATTTCAAAAAGTATTAAGCAGCCCGAAAGCAATGCAGACCTTTACCATTTTATAGAAAATTATTTACTGATACTAGACGAAGCCGATGCTGCCGTAACAGCCAACCTGCCACTCCATTTTGCCTTACACCTTGCCCGGCAACTGGGCTTTGGTATAGAAGATAAAGACGATGAAAACAAAACCATCCTCGATATGCAGGAAGGCAGGTTTACCTATCAGCTACCCGCCCATGGCCATTACCTTGAAGATTATTTAGCCAATGCCACAGCGGCTTTGCTGCAAATGGACAATGCCGTAAGCCTTTACCGCATCAAATTAAATAAGCTACTAAGGCAGCAATTGCTACAAGCCTACGAACAGTTTTACATCTACCACATTAGCGACTTTGGAAACCTTAAAACGGTGGCTGTGCTAGAGGCAGTGCTAGCATAGCTGGTCATTGGGTCATTGGGTCAATAAGTCATTTGCAAAAAAGGTTCAAGGTTCAGGATTCAAGGTTCAACACATGATTATTAAACCTTGATATAAACCGGGCCTTGTAGCTTGAAGTTTGGATCCTTGAATCCTGAAACTTGAACCTTTACCTACTATTTCTTTAACGCCAACAAACTAAAATCACTTTCCTCAGCTATAATTTTATTGCTCAGTTTTCCCAGTCCTTCTATTTCCATTTCTACTGTATCGCCACTTTGCAGCCATTGTTCTGTGTAGTTAGGATCGTTTAGTTTTCCGGTGCCATTCAGTTCTAAAAAGCAGCCGGTGCCTACTGTGCCACTGCCAATTACATCGCCTGCATGTAGCTGTGCACCGTAAGAACAACGCTCCACAATTTCTGCAAAAGTCCAGTCCATATCCGCCAAATTACCTTCGCTTACTTGTATGCCATTTACCCAACATTTCATGGGCAGGTTCCAGGCTTTGCCAGTATGGTTTTCTTTGCAAGGCACTTCATAAGCTTCCAGCTCATCCAGCGTTACTAGCCACGGGCCGAGTATGTTACTAAAATCCTTGCCTTTGGCCGGCCCAAGGTTCAGCAGCATTTCTTCCATCTGCAGTTTCCTGGCACTCATGTCGTTAAAAATCATGAGGCCGCCAATGTATTCATCGGCTTCGGCTGCTGTAATATTCCTGCCGCCTTTGCATAATACTATTGCCGCCTCCAGTTCAAAATCCAGCTTCTCAAAATGATCGGGCATACAGGCTATTTCTTGTCCGTGGCCTTGTATAGCGTTGTGGTTACTAAAATAAAAAATCGGGTATTGGTCAAACTCCGGAATCATAGGCACATTTCGGTTACGCCTTGCAGCCGCCACGTGTTGCCGAAACGCATATCCATCTCGTAGCGATGTAGGAAAAGGTACTGGTGCCAGTAACTGCACATCGGCCACAGGCAAGCCCCTGCTGGCTAAGGCCCCGTCTTTTATAGCTGCATCACCACGTATGGCGACACCAATTACATCGTCCCAATAATTTAAAAACATGCCCATGGTATTGGGCAAATCGGGGTGTATATACTCCATGGCATATACTTTACCATCGTGGTAGATTCCTAATTGTTCGTGTTCATTTTTAATGTAAGAGGCAAGTTTCATTTTCTTTTTTTTGCCACAAAGAACGAAGGAACAAAGGGACTCAAAG
The DNA here is from genome assembly GCA_043760535.1 of Chitinophagaceae bacterium. Taxonomy (GTDB): domain Bacteria; phylum Bacteroidota; class Bacteroidia; order Chitinophagales; family Chitinophagaceae; genus JAZKFT01. The sequence continues at coordinate 5,851 of JAYUOV010000237.1, read as the reverse complement.
CGTTTTTTTAAAAGTTTATTTTTTTGCCACGAAGGACGAAGGAACAAAAGGCCACGAAGCGGAATTTTATGTTTATTTTTTGTCAGAAAAACAAAGCAAGAAAGTGAGGGCTTAAAAAAATTACCCCTAATTACTTTCCATACTTGTCCAAATTTTTCCTCTTTACAAATAACTTAGTGCTCCTTTATCCCTTCTTTCTTTGTGGCAGTTAAAAATTACCTTTCGTTTCTAAACAAAATTTTATGCTTCGATTGATTGGCTTTTTGTTTGGATGTTGCTTGTTTCAAATCATTAAAGCACAACCAGCGGTTATCCGCTATAATCATTTGGGCTATACGCCAAAAGGAATAAAAGTGGCCGTATTCGGCAGCAAAAAAAGCACATCACAAAATCAATTTCAACTAATAGATGCTACCAACAATAAAGTAGTGTTGCAAAAAAGCACAAGCCAACCCTTTGGTAAATATGGGCCCTTTGCTCAAACTTATCGGTTGGATTTTTCGGCCTATACAAAACCCGGAACCTACATTTTAAAATGTGGCGATGCGGCTACAAAACCATTTGTAATCAGCGTAGCTGTATATAATGGCACAGCCGATTACTGCCTGCGTTATATGCGGCAGCAACGGAGTGGTTTCAATCCTTTTTTAAAAGATAGCTGCCATACGCATGATGGCTACACACTTTACGGAGCCGCCGCTGGCTTGCCCGACAGTACGCATATAGATGTAACTGGCGGCTGGCACGATGCAAGCGATTACCTGCAATACAGCACCACAAGTGCCAACGCCACCTATCATTTACTAATGGCCGCAAGGGATTTTCCCAACACATTTACCGACAGCAAACTAGGTAACGGCCTTGATGGGAAAAACGGACTGCCAGATATTTTAGACGAAGCCAAATGGGGCCTCGACTGGCTGCTGAAAATGCACCCAAAAGATAATTGGCTATTTAATCAACTAGGTGATGACCGTGACCATATTAGTATGCGAATACCTAAACTGGATTCGCAATATGGCAAGGGCTACGAAAGACCGGTATATTTTGTAAGTGGCCAACCGCAGCAGCGGGGCAAGTTTATGAATAACACTACCGGCGTGGCTTCTACGGCAGGGAAGTTTGCCAGTGCTTTTGCCTTGGGGTCGCAGATGTTTTCGCAACTGGACAAAAGTTATAGTAGTTGGTTGTTTACAAAATCGTTATCTGCATTAAAGTTTGGATTGAGTAATCCTGGCGTTTGCCAAACTGCCTCGGTTCGTTCTCCATATATTTATGCAGAAGATAATTGGGTAGATGATATGGAACTGGCAAATGCCAGCGTTACTAGCATGGTTGGTGGAAGTGCTTCTAATACTGCAGCTGGTTTTAAAATTGGGAGCAACTATTTAGCCGCAGCCCAGCAATACGCAAAGCAAGAACCTATAACACCATGGCTGGGTGCCGACACCGCCAAACACTACCAATGGTATCCGTTTGTAAATGTGGGTCATTACGAAATGGCGAAACTGGTAAAGCTTAAACCTGCCGATAATCCATACATCGATTTTTACCAGCAAGGCATACAAAAAGTTTGGGCCAAAGCAAAAACCAATGCTTTTTACCGTGGTGTTCCGTTTATTTGGTTTAGCAATAACCTAACGGTTTCTTTTGCTACACAATGCTATTGGTACCGCAGCCTCAGCGGCGATAAAAGCTACGAACTACTGGAGCAAGCCAATGTGGACTGGCTTTTTGGCTGCAACCCCTGGGGCACCAGTATGGTGTATGGCCTGCCGGCAAATGGTGACACGCCGGAGGATCCGCATAGTGCATTTACCCACTTAAAAAACTACCCAATAGATGGCGGCCTTGTGGATGGCCCGGTGTACACAAGTATTTACAAAAACCTTATTGGCATTAGCTTACAAAACCCCGACGAATACGCCGAGTGGCAAAGCGACCTGGCCGTTTACCACGATGATTATGGCGACTACAGCACCAACGAACCTACCATGGATGGCACAGCTTCACTCATTTATTTACTGGCTGCAAAAAAGGCCGAAGCAGGTAATTTTTTAGGTAAAAGAGGAACTGGAAAAGTAGCAACAAGCAGCAGTAAAACGAATAATAAAAAGCCGGTCATCATACCAAAAAAAGAAAAACCTGAGGTAATAAAAAAGGAGATTAATGAAGAAGCAACTGCTACAAATGCAGCAGCCAATTTGTACTATAAAGGCGCCATTACCCGAGGCGATACTGCCGAAAAAAAAATAGCATTGGTATTTACAGGCCACGAATTTGGAGATGGTGGCAAAGCCATTGCCATTGCTTTAAAACAAGAAAAAATTAAAGCATCCTTCTTTTTTACCGGGGATTTTTACCGTAACAGATCATTTACCAAGACCATACAAACCCTAAAAACCCACGGCCATTACTTGGGTGCCCATAGCAATAAACACCTGCTGTATGCGGATTGGAACAACAGTGACAGCCTGCTTGTAACAAAAGACAGTTTTTTAATAGACCTTAAAAATAACTACACCGCCATGAAGCCATTTAGCCTGAGCCAAAAAACGTCGCCATATTTTTTACCGCCTTACGAATGGTACAACTACAGCATCGCATCGTGGACAAAAGAAGCTGGCTTACAACTGATTAACTACACACCCGGCACTCTTAGCCATGCCGATTACACCACGCCCGAAATGCCCAATTACCGCAGCAGCGATACTATTTACCAATCCATTTTACACAAGGCTATCGATTTGCCCAAAGGGCTAAATGGCTATATTTTATTAGTGCTTATTGGTACTGATGCGGCACGTACCGATAAATTTTACAACCTGCTGCCACTCTTGCTGCAGGAGCTTACCGGTTATGGTTACAAATTTGTAATGATAGATGCATTGTTGAAAAATTAACGAACATCACTACTACTAATGTTTAAACGTTCTTTTGCGGTATTGAGATTTCGGGTAAATTTGCAACCTCAATTAAAACAAATATGGAATTCGAAAAAATTCACAATAAAGGTCAGGCCAGGCTTTTTAAAAGTCCGGTACTTGAAGCCTTTACCAAAACAAACCCATTTGTAATCTGGGGCATGTACATACCAATAATGACATTTTTAATGTACAGGGCTTCTACCGAATTTGGTTATTCTACCGGTAGGGTATGGCTTACCTGGTTGGGTGGTATTTTATTCTGGAGCTTTTTTGAGTACGTGGCTCACCGCTACCTTTTTCATTTAAAGGCGAAATCCGAGGGCATGAAAAGGTTTGCTTATGTACTGCATGGCAATCACCACGAATTTCCACGGGATAAACAACGTTTGTTTATGCCGCCGGTGCCGAGTCTTATTTTGTCTTCCACCATTTTTGCCATTATGTACCTTTTTTTGAAAGACAATGTGTGGATGTTTTTCCCGGGTTTTTTATTGGGATATCTGATGTATGGCACCATGCACTACGCTATACATGCCTGGAACCCACCTTTTAAATGGATGAAACCTTTGTGGAGAAACCATCACCTGCACCATTACAAACACGATGAAAAAGGATTTGGTGTAAGCAGTACCATCTGGGATAAAGTATTTGGAACCATGTACGACCTTAAAAAAGAAAAAGAAGATAAGGATAAGGTGAGGGAGTTAATGTTTGAAAAATAATTGGTTGGTTGGTTAGTTTATTAGTTGATTGGTAAAAACAGCCAAGGGCTAACCAACTAATAAACTAACCAACTAATCAACTAAATCACCATTTCTCATCCTCACTAATATAACTCACCCGTTGGGAAAACGCCTGACGGATTTTAATTTTTTGTACCTGCCGTTCCATAATCAGGTCGGCTATTACAAGGCCTCCATCTTTAGCGGGGTTGGCTTTAAGCAGCCTTCGTACCTTATCTTCATTTACATCTATCCGATAGAGAATCAACAGCAGCTTTTGAAAATTTTTATCAATCAATTCATTTACAAAACCAGACAGCTTGTTGCGGATAGCATCCCAAGAGCTTTCTTCCGGCAGCTTTATTGCCAGTTCGTTGTTAAGGCCTTTAACCAGTAAATAATTGTCTGCTGTTATATCATCTCAAATTTTATAAAGCGGGATTCCATTACACCAACGCCAAACAATGCAAAGTCGTACTTAACAGGGTCGGCGGCATCCAGGTTTCGCAGATAGCCGGTCAATTCTACGGCTGCCTGCCAGTCTGTTTGTTTTCTTTCTAACAAATTAAAACGATGTGCTACCCTTGCCACATGCACATCTATTGGGCAAATAAGTTGCGAAGGTTTAATTGTCTTCCAGATACCAAAATCCACGCCATTTTTATCGCTGCGTACCATCCACCGCAAAAACATGTTCAATCTTTTGCAAGTACTGTTTTGCCGTGGTGCCGAAATATGTTTTTCGGTTCTTTGTAAATGTTCTCCGCTAAAAAAATTTGTTTTGAAATAATTGAGGGCTGGCCCAATATGGGTTTCATTTTTACCAAAACCCTTTGCGAATGCTGCTTCCAGCGAATTGTGCTGCTGATAATGCCGGTGAAAAAAGTCGATAATGTAGAGCACATCCGCATCCATAAATGTGCGGTGCTTATACCCCAATAATCGTTTTAAATCTTCCGGCCCATGGTTCATTACAAAATCGTAAGGCGCCATATCCATCCGCCGTAATAATTCTTTGCTTTTGTTTATGATAATGGTACGGCTGCCCCATGCAAAAATGGCAGCGAAAAAACCTGCTATTTCTACATCTTGCTGTAAAGAAAAAAGATGTGGGATACAAATAGGATCTCGGGCTATAAATTCTGGCCGATTGTACTGATGTACTTTTTCGTCGAAAAAATCTTTAAGCTTTTTATTCATTGCCATCCAAAGATAAATTTGTAATGATGGCGGGACTCAAGAAGAAAAAACAACCCACTTTTTATAATCTGGTACTCATATAAAAAAGCACTATTTCTAAAATGGGCAATAGCTAGAATTGCTTAAAGCTGGAGATAACTAACACACAAACAATATTATTTAGTACTTTCTTCTATTATTTTTAAACCGGAGCTACTTACAGTTTTATTGTTATTAGAGTAAATGATGCAAAGCATAAAAAAAACATACAGCACAATTGCTGCAACCTTTCTGAATTTAGCATTTGGTGTAACGTCGGAAAAAATTTCTCTGAGCATGGTGTTTGGTATTATAGGTTGAGTTAGATATTAACATTTAGGTTGCACAAATCTATTTCCAGATTTTTTATTGCTATGTTATGATATTATGAAATGCCGTTTTGAGTTCACGAAACGCCCATTTTGGTAAGTATTCGTTTCCAGAAATTTTATTTTTTACAAGAAAATGTACCAAAATCTTTATTGTAAGCTACATACCCAACGCTAATGGATGGCTTGTTCCAGATCGGCAATCAAGTCTTCAGCATCTTCTATTCCTACGCTTAACCTTATTAACCCATCTGCAAGACCATTTTTTATTCTTTCTTCCCGTGGTATAGAAGCATGGGTCATACTTGCGGGATGATTGATAAGGCTTTCAACACCGCCCAGGCTTTCGGCCAAAGAAAAAAGATGTGTAGAAGACAGCACTTTAGTAGCAGCTTCTATGCTTTCATCTTTCAATGTAAAACTGATCATACCGCCGAAACCACGCATTTGCCATTTGGCTACCTCATAGCCCGCATTATCTTCAAAACCTGGCCAATAGACGGATTTTACTTTAGTATGGTTGCGCAAATACCGGGCTATTTTTTCGCCATTTTCGCAATGCCGCTGCATTCTTATACCCAGCGTTTTGATGCCACGCAGCACCAAAAAGCAATCCATTGGGCCGGGTACGGCACCACAACTTTTTTGTATAAAA
>JAYUOV010000236.1:0-3509 GCA_043760535.1 Chitinophagaceae bacterium | reverse complement strand
TTATCAAATGCGTTGCTCATAAGGTAGGTTATGTACGATTCTATAAATGCCGCCAGCACCGTTAATGGTATTAAAGCAATAATGATTTTGATTGAATTTTTGGCATGTATTTTAAAAGATTCCTTTCGGCTGTAAGTACCTGAAAACATTAGACCTTTTGCCAAAATAAACCCCGCCATACTTGATAGTATCATGCAGGATATTTCGATGGTGCCGTGCATCCAGATAACCATAACACTCTTCCAGCCGATGCCTTTTAAAAAGAATAAGGATTGAAAAGTACCAATCAGTAAGCCATCTTTAAAAACCCAGTACAGGGTTCCCAATCCAAATAAAATACCGCCAGTATATTGTAAAAAAAAGATGAGCATATTGTTAAACATGATTCTCGCAAACATGCTAAATTTATCACCATCCCGATACACGCCAAAAGGGTCGCCGCTGCTGATATTTTCTTCAGTCATCTGCACATAGCCTTCTGATAAAAAGCCAGCAACAAACTTATAATCCTGTGTGCTGCTCCATACGGCAAGGGTTACAAAAAACATAAACAGGCCAAAAGTAAAGTAGAGTACTTTACGATGTTTGTACATCACCATTGGTAGTTCTGCTTTCCAAAAAGCGGCTAACCGGCTATACTTTTCTTTTTTATTTTGGTAAATTTTTTGGTAGGTAGCAGCGGCAATACCGTTAATCCACTTGGTTACTTTACTCTGCGGGTAAAATGTTTTGGCATAAGCTAAATCGTCGAGTATAGTTATAAAACGTTCCGCCTGTTCATCCGGATCATCCGTTTGCAAGTTTTGGTGTTCCTGCCATTTGTCAGCATTTTTTTTAATAAACAGGGCTTCCCGCATGTACCTTTTTAAATTTTGTGGGAAGATAATGTAAAATGAGATTGAGGATTTTTTTTTGACAAGATTGATAGCAGCACAGACAATACAGATGGTTACAGAAAAAGACGGATATTTTCTTTGTGGTAAAGTGGTGGTTTTCTTCTTAAAAATCAGTCTAAAACATTTATTTCTGTATAATCCGTGCTGCTATCAGCACCTGCCCTTCTTATATTTGCCATCTAAATTTTGTTCGTTCTGTAAACGTCCTTAAAATTTTAATTATGGCACAACTACACAACAGGGTTTCCAATGCGGAACTAAAGCAACTGATGCTGCAGGAAACAGAACCGAGAATTACCATTAGTTTTTACCAATACCTCCCCATTGCAGATCCACAAATGTTTAGAGATGAAATGTGGAAAAGCCTGAATTCATTGAATGTATTTGGCCGCATTTATGTAGCAAACGAAGGCATCAATGCACAAATAAGCGTTCCGGCATCCGGTTTTAAAGCAATGAAGGAATACCTGTATGGCATTGACTTTCTGAATGGCATCCGCCTCAATATTGCGGTAGATGATGATGGCAAAAGCTTTTGGGTTTTACGCATTAAGGTTCGGGAAAAAATAGTGGCCGATGGCATTATCGACCCCAACTTTAATGTAATGCAAAAAGGCCAATACCTGAATGCAAAAGACTACAACGAACTAAGCGAAAAGCCAGGAACGGTAGTGATAGACATGCGTAACCACTACGAATACGAAGTAGGGCATTTTAAAAATGCCATAGAAATACCAAGCGATACTTTTAGGGAACAACTGCCCATGGCCGTGGATATGATGAAGGGAAAAGAAGATGAAAACATCATTATGTATTGCACCGGCGGCATCCGTTGCGAAAAAGCAAGTGCCTATATGCTACACCATGGTTTTAAAAATGTATTTCATGTGGAAGGTGGCATTATTAATTATGTAAATGAAGTAAAGCAGGAAGGCCTGGAGCAGAAATTTAAAGGAAAAAACTTTGTGTTTGATGAACGCCTTGGCGAAAGAGTAACAGCGGAAATTATTAGCAAATGCCACCAATGCGGCCAACCTGCCGATACACACACTAACTGTAACAACGATGCCTGCCACCTGCTTTTTATACAATGCAAAACCTGTGAAGCTAAGTACGATGCCTGCTGTAGCAATGCCTGCTTTCTAGAATATCATTTACCATTAAATGAACAAATAGCTCTGAGAAAAGGCAGGAGCAATGGCACCATTATATTTAATAAAGCCAAACAAAGGCTAAGGCCACGGCTGGGAGAAGACGGGTAAATTCATCATCTGAATTTATGAACAACGTGATATTATAACTATTAACTACCTTTCTTCACTTAAAAAAAAATTGCCACATGACAAATGATACTATAATAGCCACCGGCCTACAGCGTTTTAATTACTATCTGCAACTTTTGCAGCCCATGTTAGATAAGGCCAATGCATCAGAAAACCCTGCTTTGGAGCTGTACCAGCAAAATGCTCGTACCCCGCTATTTATGCTGGAAGCACTTACAAGGATGTACGAAAAAATACACAACAAGAAAATATTTGGCAAGCAAAAAGTACATTTTAAATTATTGGAAGACATGCTGGGTGCAGTGGATTATTACGATGCCTTTCATAAAGAATTTGTCAACACCAAAAAAATACCGGCAACCATCAAAAAGTTTTTACTTACCAAAACAGAAGAAAAACTGGCAGCATTAAATGAAGTACTGGCAAGCGATGGCTGGACTGGCAGCGACAATAAGCGAATGAACAAAATTACCGCCAAACTACAAAAAGCCGACTGGCTGGACGAGGCAGCGGATGCAGCAGCCATTAAAAAGCAATATGCCAAAAGCATTGATAGCATTGTATCCGACATTGCCACCCATGAAATTAATTTTGATAATGTGGAAGAAGATGTACACGAATTACGCCGGGAGTTACGCTGGCTCAGCATATATCCACAATGTTTTAGAGGCTTGTTTCAGCTAAAGCCAAATAAAAAACCAACGGCAGCACAAAAGAAATACATGACCAATGAAATTACCAGTTCGCCGTACAATAAAATGCTGGCTAAGGGAAAACTTCAACATACTATTTTACTTAACGCCAACAACTTTTATGCCCTTAGCTGGATGATAGCCGAACTGGGAACTTTAAAAGACAGCGGCCTTAAAATAGAAGCCCTTACAGAAGCTATATTAGCCACCACCAAATCGCAGGAAAAGCAGGCTATACAAAATGCTTATAAAATCTGCGGGGCGGAACAGTTAGCAATGGCCGATATTTTATTGCTGGCTAAAAAAGAAAGCGATCTGTTTTTTAAAGAACAAATGCTGGAAGGGCTGTTAGCTGGCTAAATATTTACCCAACAAAATAGCCCATGGCATTTGCACAAACTCAAACCATAGTTGCAACTTTTGTTTCAATATTGCCATATAATCAAATCAAATATATTTCATAAAAAAACTCAATACTGCATGAGTGCTGTAACCAAAGACGCTAAAAAAGTAACCACCAATACCCTTCAGAAAATGAAGGCGGCCGGTGAAAAAATATCTATGATTACCGCTTACGATTATAGCTTCGGAAGGCTTTTTGATGCGGCCGGAATAGACATAATATTGGTAGGCGACAG
>JAYUOV010000235.1:0-3515 GCA_043760535.1 Chitinophagaceae bacterium | reverse complement strand
TTTTTCGTTGATGAGCTTTACCGTTTTGCGCAGGTTTTCTTCTTCGGTTACATCCACACGTACCCGGTAGCTGCGGTCGGCTATGGTAACGCTTACGGGTATTAGTTTTTCCTCACTCATGCAGCAGGGCTATGGTTTTATCTATGTTGCGGATGTATTCGTTGATTCGTTTTTCAAGGGCTTTTTTGCCGGCTTCGTCCAGGTTTTTGCTAGTGGTTTGCAGTATGGCTATCTGGTCTTTTAGTTGCTGTTCTTTTTCGGTAAAAGCTTCCTGTTGCTGGTTTTTTTTCTCCAGTTCGGCTTTTAGTTTTGCAGTTTCTTTTTTTAGATGTTCATACTCCTTCACCAGTTTTTGCAAGCGGGTGTAGATTTCAGTAAGGAGTGTTTCGTGGGGCATTAGCATCGTTTTTTATTCCATAAAAGAAAACATATTCTACCTGCATTGCTAGCAAAATTCATATCTCTCCAAGTTATTTCCACCCCTGATTTTGCCTTCGGCAAAATCTGTCCCCGCCAGCGGGGAATATAAATCGAGACCTTCATCATTTTTTCAGAGAATCTGTATGTGAGGCGTTTTGCTCTTCGTGTTTACTAATTAACTAATCAACCAATCAACTACTTCCTAATCTCCGCTCCCAGCTCCTTCTCAAATCCCTGTATAATCCTATTCATATTGCCATCAATATCCTTATCCGTCATGGTTTTTTCTTCGTCTAAAAAGGTAAAGTTGATGGCCATGGATTTTTTACCAATACCTAATTTTTCGCTTTCAAATACATCAAACAATTTCATGCCGGTTAGTTTGCCAGCTTTTGCATTTTTTACAGAGGCTTCTATTTCTGCATAGGTTACGCTACTATTTACTACAATGGCCAGGTCTCTTTCCACCGCCGGAAATTTGGTAATTTCTTTGAATTGTAGCTTTTGCTTTTTAGCTTTTTTTACCAGCGCCTCCCAATTAATATCTGCATAAAAAACCAGCTGCTTAATGCTGAATTTCTCCAGCCTTTGCTTGCTGATAATGCCTGCAACACCGTATTCTTTTTTATCAATAATGATGGTAAAAGCAGTAGCAAGATTAGCGGCAGTAGTGGTGGCTTCTAAACTAAATTCTGCAACACCCGCCAGGCGAAGCACCTGCTGCAATACGCCTTTCAAATAATACACATCGGCCTTGGCAGCTTTGGTTTTCCATCCTGTATTAACGGTATTGCCCGTTATGTAGAGGCTCAGGTGCTGTGCTTCGCTATAAGCCCCAACGCCGGTGGTGGCGTAGGTTTTGCCAAATTCAAATAGTTGCAGGTCCGCATTTTTGCGGTTGATATTGTACGATACCGATTCCAGCCCGGTCTCCATCATAGAAGGCCTCATTACATCGAGGTCGGCACTCAGGTTGTTCATCATTTTTACGCTCTGCTGCAGCACTGTTTCGGTGTAATATTGGCTATTGGTAATGCTGTTGGTAAATATTTCATTAAACCCAAGCCCTACCAGATAGTTGCCAATTTTCTCTTTCCAGGCTTCATCTATCGAAAGAAAATCGTTGGCCGGGGCAATGCTGATGTACTCCGGTATTTCCACATTGTCTAGCCCATCTATCCGCATCACTTCTTCCACAATATCTGCCGGCAGGCTAATATCGGGCTTGCTAAACGGTACGGCTACCCACAGGTCGTCTATCCCTTCTTTAATGATTTCAAAGCCGAGGCTTTCCAATATTTTCTTAACCGTATCGGGGTGGTAATTTTTACCACTCAGTTTTTTAAGATACTGGTAACGGATGGCAAATTCCTTTTTCTGCGCCGGCACCGGATATACATCCACAATATCGCTGGCTATTTCGCCACCGGCCAGTTCCTTTATCATTAGTGCGGCACGTTTTAGCACGGTAACACAGTTGCTAATGTCTACACCCTTCTCAAATCTTGTAGCCGCATCGGTACGCAGCCCGTGCCGCACACTCGTTTTGCGAATGCTTACCTGATTAAACCAGGCACTTTCAAGAAAAATATTGGTGGTGCCATCCGATACGCCGCTATGCAAACCGCCAAATACGCCGCCAATACACATGGGCGATTCGGCGTTACAAATCATCAGGTCTCCGGCGTTTAGTTTGCGTTCCTTTTCATCCAGGGTTACAAACGGCGTTCCTTCGGGCAGGCATTTTACTACAATGGCTTTGCCGGTAATTTTATTGGCATCAAAAGCATGAAGCGGCTGTCCGGTTTCGTGTAGTATAAAATTGGTAATATCCACAATATTATTAATCGGCCGCAGGCCAATGGCTTGTAACTTATCTTTTAGCCATTTGGGGCTTTCTTTTACCTGTACACCTGTAATGCTTACACCTGCATATCGTTTGCAGGCATCTGTGTTTTCTATAGTTACCGATATTTTTAGTCCGTCGGCTCTATCTGCCTTAAACTGATTGGTGTAAGGTAGTTTGGCAGCCGTTTTTTTATCATGCATAGTAAGCCAGGCGCAAACGTCTTTGGCGGTACCAATATGGCTCATGGCGTCCATCCGGTTGGGCGTAAGGCCAATCTCAAAAATAAAATCGGTGTAGGGGCTAAAATATTCGGCGGCTGTGGTTCCGGGTTTGGCTGTAGCATCCAACACCATAATGCCAGCGTGGCTTTCGCCGAGGCCTATCTCATCTTCGGCGCAAATCATACCCTGGCTTTCGCTGCCTCGTATTTTGGCCTTTTTCATGGCCATGGGTTCGCCTTTGGTGGGGTAAATGGTTGTACCAATTGTGGCTACCACCACCTTTTGCCCGGCGGCTACATTGGGTGCACCGCACACTATTTGCAGCGGCTCGCCACTGCCAATATTTACCGTGGTAAGGCTAAGTTTATCAGCGTCGGGGTGCTTTTCGCAGGTTAATACTTCGCCTATAAGCAGGCCTTCCATACCGCCCTTAACGGCCCCGTATTTTTCCAAACTTTCTACTTCTAACCCAATAGAAGTCAATATTTTACTCAGTTTCTCCGGCTCTATTTTTTCGGGTAAATATTCGCTTAACCAGTTGTAACTAATCGTCATGTGCTTTGCTGTATCTGTGGCTGCGAAAATAAGGTAAGGCTAGCTGTTTAAGAAGTCAAGTTTTTAAAACATCACTTCTTTGTAAGTGATACGAATGGATTCCTTTTTTATCAAATGCTTTTTCACCAATTTTTCCCAAAGGGCGTATCCTCTTGTGTTCATGTGCAGCATATCCAGGCCAAAAAATTCGGGCATGGGTTTTCCTTCTATGGTAAGCATGGTGTGTAGCACATCTACAAAAACGGTATGCTTGGCAGTTTACAGGTAGTTTTTAACCAGTTGGGTAGCGGCTATAAATTTGGGTAAATGTTTTTTCTGGACGGGGCTTGGTTTAGAACAGATGTACACAATGGGTACACTGGATAACTTCGGAACTCCTTACCCCGTGAACTGAAACCGCCTGTTATTCGCAATCTAAATACCTGATAGTAGCAATCAGTTGAACGGAGTCCCGTAATGCTACGGGATTT
>JAYUOV010000234.1:0-10121 GCA_043760535.1 Chitinophagaceae bacterium | reverse complement strand
TTAACGATGGTGTAACGGCAGTATCTATTTGTACAAAGCCGTACCAAAATTCATCATTTAAATAATGAATTGGAAGTGCATTGGCAGCATCGCCATTTCCTAATTCCGGAGCATTGCCAGATACAAAAAATGTTTGTCCAAAAACAGATTTGAATCTTAGGTAAAAATGAAATGTATGCATAAGTATATGGAAGTAAATTAATAGGTGTTTTTCAATGGCATACAAATGTAATAAATGAGATGATTTACGTATAAATTTTAAACGAAGCAGCAATCAGCTGATTAAGTATTGATTGATTAGTATTAAAATTTGTTTTAAAAAAATTATATGCTGTACAATTTAATTTTCCAAACGATATTATTCTGAAGATTTCTATTGTGCATTTATAATAAAAAAGTATCGCTATAACAAGAATAAATCAACACAGAGTAATACAGGTTTTGCAGTTTGCCAATAGCTAGGTATTTTCGCCCTATCTTACTTCACAAATCATAAATCATAAATCAAATGGCCTACGACGTAGTTGTTCTCGGAAGCGGACCTGGCGGTTATCCTGCAGCCATCCGTGCATCTCAATTGGGTAAAAAAGTAGCGATAATAGAAAAAGAAAGTCTTGGAGGCGTGTGTCTTAACTGGGGCTGCATACCTACCAAAGCATTGCTAAAAAGTGCACAGGTGTACGAATACCTAAAACATGCTCAAAATTATGGCATACAGGCCACTGGCCAGCACGACTTTGGTGCTGTAGTAAAACGGAGCCGTGGCGTAGCTGATAAGATGAGTAAAGGCGTTCAATTTTTAATGAAGAAGAATAAGATTGATGTAATAATGGGCTATGGTAAACTAGTAGCCCCCACTAAAATAGAAGTAACAGCAGCCGATGGCAGCAAGCAAATTGTAGAAGCTACCAACATCGTAATTTCCACTGGTGGCCGAGCCAAACAACTACCAAGTATGCCTGTAGATGGCCAAAAAATTATAGCTTACCGTGAAGCCATGGTGCTGCCTACCCAACCTAAAAGCATGATTGTGTGCGGTAGCGGTGCTATTGGTGTAGAGTTTGCCTACTTCTATAACAGCATGGGAACAAAAGTTACCATTGTTGAATTTTTGCCACGAGTGGTACCAGTAGAAGATGAAGACATTAGCAAGGAATTGGAAAAACAATTTAGACGCAGCGGTATAGACATTATGACCAATAGCGAAGTGCTAAGTGTGGATACAAGTGGCGAAGGCGTAAAGGCTACTGTAAAAACCCCGAATGGCAATGTAGTATTAGAAGCCGATGTTTTACTAAGTGCCGTTGGCGTAGTAGCCAATATCGAAAACATTGGCCTGGAAGAACTGGGCATAAAAACCGAAAAAGGAAAAATAACGGTTGATCAGTTTGGGCAAACATCTGTAAAAGGTGTGTACGCCATAGGCGACTGTACACCCGGACAGGCTCTTGCCCACGTGGCCGCTAAAGAAGGAATTAATGCAGCCGAACATATTGCCGGCCACCATCCTGAGGCGATGGATTATAATAATATTCCGGGTTGTACATATTGCACACCAGAGATAGCAAGTGTAGGCTACACAGAGGCTAAGGCTAAAGAAGCTGGCTACGAAATTAAGGTAGGTAAATTTCCATTTATGGCTAGTGGCAAGGCAAGTGCCGCTGGTGCTACAGAGGGTTTTGTAAAAGTAATTTTTGATGCCAAGTATGGCGAATTTTTAGGTTGCCACATGATAGGCATGAACGTAACCGATATGATAGCCGAAGCAGTAGTAGCCCGTAAACTGGAAACTACAGCCCATGAAATACTAAACGCAGTACACCCCCACCCCACTATGAGCGAAGGTCTTAAAGAGGCAGTAGCTGTGGCTTACGGCGAAGCAATAGATGTGTAAGTAGAAAATAGCATTCATAAAAAGGGTTATAAAGGGTAAAAGCTTTGTAACCTTTTTTGTTTTAAAACAGCTTTATTAATACCACAAATGTGGTTAAAGTATTTTACCCACATTTGTGTGTAACTACCCGCAAAGTGGATTACATAGAAAGGGAAGCAAGTTTTCGAAAAATTAAAACCCTCGTTTAAGTACGATACTTTTTTACTTCTTGCCTTTTTTACCTTTATACCTAACTATTAAATCTACCACATTGGGGTTTCGAAGCATTTGGGGTTGCAATTCAATAAATTTTTTTAACAATTTTGGATTTATCTGCAAAGCATTTTCCAGTTGTAACATTCCTTCTTTGCTTTTGCCCATGGCAAATAAAATGGCACTATAATAAAAATAGAATAATGGCCTTCCGCTTGTAGCTTCTAGTGCATGCATCGTTTGGTCTGCGGCTTCTTCGTAATATTCCGCTTTAACCAGGCACCGAATTAGCGCTTCCCATCCACTTGCATTTTTAGGCCGTACCCGAACCACATTGCTAAAAAATATTACGGCATCTTTTATTTTACCCTGCGCTAGTTTACATTCTCCCATAAGCAGGTTATACTCCGGATGCATCCGTAAAATACGCATGGCACTATCCAATTGCTTCACAGCGCTTTCCATCTGGTCTTCTTTAAAATAGGTTAATGCTATTTTATAGTGGAGCTTGCTATCGTTGGGGTTAAGGTGGCTGGCTTTTCGGTAATGAAAACGTGCCTGCGCAAAATTGTTTAGTTTATGAAAGCAATGCCCAATGGCTTCGTGAATTACATCTTCGGGGCGGTTTAATTCCAGCACTTTTTCTAATGCTTCAATGGCTTCTTTATACCTGCGGATACGGATAAAAGCGTCGCCCATATTGCGGTAAGCCACTTCAAATTTTTCGTCTATTGCCAAAGCATATTGGTAGGCATCAATAGCCTTTTCGTACAGTTTAAGCCCTTGGTATGCAGTAGCCAGATTAAACCAGGCCAACTCATTAAAAGGATAATTATCGATAATTTTAAGGTGAAGTGTAATGCTCTCTTCGTTCCTGCCTGTAAAGTCGGCCCAAAAGCAAATTTTCATTAGGGCTTCTTCATTAATAGGATCGTCTTCCAACACCCATTTTAAACATTCAAACACTTTTTGAAAATCTTCGTAATCGTCATAAACATCTGCCAGCTCAAAAAGTAATTCTATTCTATCTTCACCTTCAAAACGGTCTAAAGCCCTTTCCAGAATTTCCACTGCATCGTCGTGAAGATCTAGGGCAAGAAATGCATCTGTTTTTAGTATGTATAAGTTAATATTGTTACCGTCGAATAATTCGGCCTGGTTTAGTGCTTCCAGTGCATCGGCATATTTACGGCCAGCAATTAATAAATCGGCTTTTTTAAGTAGTAAAACTGCTGAGTAGGGATATTGCTGTATGCCATTTTCTGCTGCCTCTAAAGCTGCCGTTAATTCTTCCTTATCGTCAAAGTAGTCTATTATACGTTCAAAATCCTCTTCCTGAATAAAGGAATGGTTTCTGCCCATTTTAAGATTATTATATGCACGAATTAATTCATGCATTTCTTCCCTATCCTGCCTGCTTGAAAAGTTACTCATACTAAAATGGGTTTTTAAAAGCTACAATTATTCTCTACCCGAAAAAAAACTTACATAAAAATTTATAAATTATTCCTTTACGTGGATATGGTTACAAACTCAATCTGTATCCTACTTTACTGCAACAATAAACAACTAGTTTAATGTTAAACACGTATCATTTTTATTAATGTAATATTAACCAGAAAAAGCAAAGATGAACGGCCAAAAAAAAAAATTTGGTTTTATGTAACATTTTTGTTTTCGAAAACGTTAATTATTATTGAAAAAAATAGGAAATTTCCTAAAAATTTTTATAAATTTACCAAATGAAACACACACAGATTATTAATAAAATATCTAAAGCACTCAGATTGAGTTTATTTGGTATTATATCATTAGTATCTGTGAGCATCTATGCTGCTAAAGGCGATTCGAAAAGTAAAAAAGGTGTGGTTTTAAAATTCAGTGGTTTCGACTTGAAAGCTGTAACAAATTTTAGTTTATTCTCTAAACCTGGTTTTTTATACAAAGGCAGTTTTAACTTGGTAGATAAGGCACCTCAAAATACTATTATGAATTCTGTTATTACTTATCAGCGTGGTAACACTACCTATATCTATCCTTACAAGCACAAGGTCACTTTACCAACATTTAAAACTCCAGCTCCAGTTCAGCGATAATTAATAGGTTTCTTTTGATAAAAGCCCTGCTAATAAATATTTTTAGCAGGGCTTTTTTTTACAAAAAACAAGAACCACCAGCTTTCGCTTATGATTTCGTAGGTTTAATAAAATGAAATTTGTTTAAAATCAATGCCGAAAACCAACCTTTGTAAATTCAGAACTCCTTACCCCGTGAACTGAAACCACTTGTTATTCGCAATCTAAATACCTGATAGTAGCAATCAGTTGAACGGAGTCCCGCAATGCTACGGGATTTACAACGTTCGCCAATGTCGCTCCATCAGGGCAGGGCTTTCGCTGGGTTCCACCGAAATAATCCACCGATATTCATCGGGGCAGGCGGGACAGGCAAAAAAAGAAAAACTACGCAATCAAAACTGCGAAGAGTAAGGAGTTCTGAAATTGTACATTTATTTTTTTACTGCACTTGCTTTTTCCCTTAATAGCTCTTCTACCTGCAGTTGTAGTTTTTCTATTAGAAGTTGCTGCTCTTTTACTGCCTTGGTAGGCACCGATACAATGGGCATTACATTCACTGTTTAGGGTTCCAATTTTCCTGCGGCAGTAAGCCAAACTTTATTGCCATTTACAGCACTGGGAATTACTGTTTGCAATTCATCGGCTATAAAACCTTGCTACTGT
Source organism: Chitinophagaceae bacterium (assembly GCA_043760535.1). Classification (GTDB taxonomy): domain Bacteria; phylum Bacteroidota; class Bacteroidia; order Chitinophagales; family Chitinophagaceae; genus JAZKFT01. The sequence goes on along the minus strand of JAYUOV010000234.1, from coordinate 5,294 downwards.
AAAAGGCTGCCGGTAAAAATAGTACATGGCACATTTTTGTAATAAAAATATACAGGCCGTAAAGCCATCACCCTGCCAATTCCTGTGTTTTTAAACCGGTTATATTGTCTTTTTATCTGCTGTCACTAGTAGGTACGTTGAATCGGTTTACGCCATCTACCCATTGGCTGTATTGAATTTTACTTACTCTTTAATAAACGTAGCAATACTGCCGTCCATAAACCGTAACTGATACACCCCTTCGGCGTAGCCTTTAATAACCATTTGGTTAACAGGTGCTGTTGCATGTTTGCTTTGCATCAATTGCCCTGCTGCGTTGTATAGCTGTACTTTGGTGTTTAGTAAATTGTTACCCACGGTAATATTAATAAACCCGGAAGCCGGATTTGGATAAACGCTGATACCATTTATACCAGCGCTGCTTAACGAAATGGTATGGCTGTAAGTAAAATTGCCATCAGTATCTACCATTTTTAACCTGTAAAAAATGATGCCAGTGGGTGGATTGTTATGGTTAATAGTATAGCTATGGTTGCCACTGCCAAAAGCATTTACATTGCCCAATGCTGCCCATTGGCCACCGGCCACCATCCATTCCACATTAAATTGTTTGGTATTGGTTTCGCTGGCGGTGTTCCATTCCAGTTTGTTGGTATTGTTTTTATTAGTGCCTGTAAAACCAAGTAGCCGCAAAGGCAAAATGGTGGTAAGCGTTTTTACAAAAAAGCCACTAAAGCCTGTTAATACATCAAAAGTTACCTCCCAGCGGCTGGCGGTGCTGTTCCAAAAAACGAGGGTTGGGGTAATGGTTTCGGGTGTGCCAACCGGATAGGTATTGGGCAGGCCGCTGCCATCGCTGCTGGTGCCGCTGCGTTTTTCTATTCGCAAAGTGGCTATGCCTGCTGCATCACCGGGGCCAGTTGGCAAGTCTGGCGAATTGCCGCTATTAAAATCGGTAAACTCCTGCTGGGTAAAGTATAGGGTTAGTTTGGCTGTAGCCGTGGCTGCATTGGTAGCAGGTGTTATTTCGTAGTGGCGTTTTAAATAGTGGGTAGGTTGTGCAGCCTCCAGCCAAACGGTGGCTTTTACACCACCAGCAATGGTGTAAGCCCCAGAGGAATTTATAGTAGCTACAAGATTACTGCAAGTGGAATAGTTGGTAATGCCAGTAGCATTTTGGGTTAAAAGCACTTCGCTGTTAGCCGATGCTATTGCGGAGGGTGCAATGTTTTGGCTACCGCTTTCGTAAGCACCTATATCTGCTGTGCCTACCCTGGTAATACCCATTATATCTTTTGTAAGCACTGTGGCAGGGTCGCTTGCATTTATAGCAGGGCTGCTGCAGGATATGCGCAGGCCATCATCGGCGGTACGCCAAATATTATCGGGGCCGTCGCCATCATTTACATCTGCTACTAATGGATTTGCAAGGGTGTTTACGATATTAATACTACCCCAGCCAGTTTGTATCAAAGAATTAGAGGCAGAAAAGTTGGAAGAAAGTATGTCCATATAATACCCGCTGGGGCTGATGTCCGTTTCCCAAATCACTACGTTTTTCATCTTTACGTCAGAAAGTTCAATATATCCAAGATATGAATTGGGTGCACCAGCAGGATTGGTAACATGGTTTTTTGAAAAATTACAATTTGTAAAATTTGCGACACCGTTATAGATGGAAAATGCACTCCCATAGCCTGCTGTATTATTATAAATTATGCAATTGACAAAACTATGTGCAGTATTAGTATTGAAGATCTCAATGGCTCCCCCTAAACTATTAGTAAAATTATTGTCGAATACACAATTTGTAAGTATGGATGCACTTACCCCTTGGAAACTTATTGCGGCGCCGCCATTCAGGGCATTGTTGATGGTGAATAGGAGATTATTTAATGTAGGTGATGCACCAAGACATTGCATTCCGCCACCATATAGTGAACTGCCGCCATTGGCATTGCCTTTTGTTATGGTAAAGCCATCTAGTACTGCTGTGCTATTAATTGGAGAATTGCAGGTTATTACATGGTAAGAATTTTCGCCGTTGTTGGTAAAACTTACATCATTGCCCAGCAGGTCGCCACTGAGTATAGTAGCATTGTAAACAAAACTTCTTTGGTTCAGCAGTGTTTCTGTACCTACAAAACCGCCATAAACAGCTACGCCATTTTTTAGGGTAAACGAAATGTTACGGTCGGCTCCTGTTGTGGGTTTGTAGGTTCCGGCTTTTACCCATACCTGGTCGCCACTTACGGCTTCGTTAATGGCTACCTGTAATTCCTTTTCGGCAGTGGCCCAAGTGGTGCCTGCACCGCTATTGTCGGGCCGGGCGGCATCTACATAGTACGTTATTGCCTTTACAGGTGCAAGGCTTACAAATAGTAAAATGGCTAAGAGTAATTTTTGTTTCATAAAGTTTTTGGGGCGTGGTTGTAGCAGCCCTTGTTGTAAAGAGAAGCCTATTTCCCCCTAAAACCTAAAAACAGGCATAGACAAACTGTGTACAGGGATTAATAAATAATTGGTTTTCAATAAAAAATATGGCATCCTGTAGAAACACGCCTGTAGGAACACGCCTCGAGGCGTGTTCCTACATCTGGCGACGGCCTCCCGGCCGGTGCTGGTTCATTACTTGATTTACCACAGCAGTTGCTAACCAAAAAGAGAAAAATACAATATTGTTAACGGATATATTTTTTTCATGTGCAGCCAATACAAGTTTTACGAAAGCGAAGTAATTTTCTTTGTTATCGGCACAGTAACAGGCTGTGCAGAGAACCTCAAAAGGCAGTTATTGGATTTGTTGATATTAGCATAGTTGCTCTTAATGCTGAATCAAGTAATGAACCAGCACTCCGTTGGCTAACGGAGCGCTGGTATGTGAACTTCATAATAATTTAATTCCCAATTGCAATCCATTTTATCAAGGTCGAATTGTCAGTGCCACTCCAACTTTGCTGCCCTCGTATGTTGAAAGATGCATTCGTTATAGCGGTAGTTTTACAGGGAGTATTGCCGCCCGGCCCACCACCTACATCATTTACATTTGTAGTGATGGAAAAAACATTGTTGGGAAAAGCAATCGGAAAGTTTACCCCGATGCCAGACCAGGTAGTATAGGCTACTGTACCCCATTGAAGAATAAGCCCACCCATCTTTACATAGCCGTTGGTAGTTTGGCTTTGGTTGGCCCAGGTACCGGTAAGGTTGGCCATATTGAGGTTGGTGAGTGCATTGCCATCTATAGCAGGCAAAGGATTGGGTAATCTAGCACCGTTTATTGTACCGGTAAGGTTGGCCGCACTAAGGTTGGTGAGTGCATTGCCATCTATCGCTGGCAAAGGATTGGGTAATCTAGCACCGTTTATAGTGCCGGTAAGGTTGGCCGCATTAAGGTTGGTGAGTGCATTGCCATCTATAGCAGGCAAAGGATTGGGTAATCTAGCACCGTTTATAGTACCGGTAAGGTTGGCCGCATTGAGGTTGGTGAGTGCATTGCCATTTATAGCAGGCAAAGTGCCGGTAAGATTAGCTACACCGATAGCTGGTTGAGGATAAGCCAAGTTAGGAACAATAGTGAGACTAGCATTGCCCGACTGATAGCCTTGCGTATGAAGGGTGCCAGCACTACCGATAGCAATAACAAAAGAAGAGCCACCACCTCCACCTATGACTTCATCATAAGTACCGCCGCCGCCATAATAGCCGCCACCACCACCACCGCCAGTGCCATTTATTACACCATTGGAACCCTGGCCTAATGTGCCTCCTATATTACCGCCTGCAGTTTGGCTACCCCCTGTTATTCCACCAGAAGTGCTTCCCCCAACAAGGCCGCCACCCGCTCCGCCAAGCTCAGAAATATTGAAATACGGTGCTCCCCCGCCCCCGCCAGCTACAAGTATACGATTGCTAAGTGCGGTGCCGTTACGTCTTATATCCGTTGCCCCGCCACCGCCTCCGGTATAGCCAACAGTACTTCCTCCCCCATTGTAGCCGCCAGATGTGCCATTCGCCTGCGTGCCGAATCCTCCACTCCTCCCCACATAAATATTAAGGGTCTCCCCTGGTGTAACGGTTAATGTTGTTTGAACACGTCCGCCTTTACCACCAGCACCAAAAAAAGTGTTTCCACCTGCAGCACCAGTAGCGTCCACTGTAATGGCAAAAACATTTTGGGGAACTATATAAGGCTGAACATTACCTGTATAATTAAATGTAACAGTTGGGTTCTGGTAAGGCTGTTCCGTTGTGTTTATCGGCGCTGTCCATGTGCTGCCATCCCATACATTAAGCTTGCTGGTGGTGGTGTTGTAAACAGTAAGGGCGGCAACAGGATTAGGGATGGTACTAACATCATTGGGGCCGGTAAGTGCTACACGTGGCGGCAGAAAACCTTTATTGGCGGATGTTACATCCAGCAATGCAGATGCATTTGGTGTGGTGGTGCCGATACCTACGCCTGCCGATGTAACCGTCATTCTGGTATCTGCAAAGGTGGCGGGGTTAGCATCTGCCGTTCCATTTACCAAAAAGTGCAATTTTCCAATACCAAAAGCCCCGGTTCTTTCGTGGGTAATGGCTGCTTTATACCAGTTACCTCCGCCTTCATTTAAAAAACCAATGCCTACAGAATTGTTTCCGTTAGCCGTGGCGCCGTTTTGGGTACCATTCAAATTTTGTATAAGTAGCGGTATATTAAAGCCATTGTTATCTACCTGTACCTGTAATTTTTGGGCAGGTGCAGTGGTGCCAATGCCTACATTGCCACTGGCATCTATCCGCATTCTTTCCATATCGGTATCGGTTGAGAAACTTAAAAAACCGCCAACAATCCCATTGCCCCTATGGAACCGGAGATAGGTATTGTGGTTGGCATTGGCATCGCCATAAAGCATACCGATTTTAGTTACAACGGATCCGCTAATGTTTAAACCATCGCCTTTGGTAGTTACCAAATGAAAATTTTTGTCGCCGCTACTGGAGGCCAACTCGGCCACAACAGTATTGGCACCGGTAGAATCATTCCTTACCACGAAAGTTCGTTTAGGTGCAGTGGTACCTATACCCACATTTTGGGCTTCCAACTTACTACCTGCAACCAACAGGATGGCAATGGAAAAAATGTACTTGAATGTCATAAAGGATTTTTAAGGCGGTTGGAACAAATATTTTAACACTGCAAATTGACCATTTTATCCTCCAAAGCCTAAAAACAGGCATAGACAAACTGTGTACAGGGTTTTTTAAATAATTGATTTTCAATAAAAAATATGGCATCCTGTAGGAACACG
>JAYUOV010000233.1:0-3526 GCA_043760535.1 Chitinophagaceae bacterium | reverse complement strand
ATTAGTTGATTAGTTGATTAGTTGATTGGTTCACTAGTTCACTAGTTCACATGTTTACAAGTGTGTTGTTTAAAATAATTGGTAATGATCTGGCATTACAACGTTTAGAGTTTAGTCATTGAAAAACTTGTGAACTCGTAAACATTGGAACAAAGAACCCAAAACAGGCTATATCAAATACTTTGCCTCATAAACCTTTTCTTCGCTAAAGCTTTTAACGGCATAGGTAAATCCTTTTTGTATGCAATAGCCCCCATGTTCGCCTTTTTTATTAAGGGCAATAAAACCGACTTGTAATTTTTTACAGGCCTCTTTGCCACGTAATTTTATCATTCTTTCTACAGCTTCTTTACAGGCTTGCTCGGGGGTTTTTCCTTGCCGCATCATTTCTACTACTACATGGCTGCCGCAAATCCGTACTACTTCTTCGCCTACACCGGTGCTAGTGGCTGCACCAATTTCGTTATCTACAAAAAGGCCAGCTCCAATAATGGGGCTGTCGCCTACACGGCCATGTAATTTATAAGCCATACCGCTGGTAGTGCAGGCTCCGCTTAGGTTTTCGGCCGCATCTAGTGCTATCATGCCAATGGTGTCGTGGTTGTTTTTTATGCGTTCTGCTATGTTTTCTACCGTGTCTAGCGGATCGTATTTAGATGTTTTTAGCCACTTTTTCCATGCTTTGGTACTTCTTTCGGTCATCAGGTTTTCCTGCTTAAAACCTTGCTCCAAAGCAAACTGTAATGCCCCTTGTCCAGCCAAAATAACATGGGGTGTTTTTTCCATCACCATCCGTGCTACCGAAATGGGATGCATAATATTTTCTAGTGCCATTACTGCCCCGCAGTTTCCCAATTCATCCATAATGCAGGCATCAAGTGTCACTTTTCCATCACGGTCGGGCAGGCCGCCATAACCTACACTTTGATCGTTTGGGTCGGCCTCGGGTATTTGCACGCCTGCATGTACGGCATCCAATGCACGGCCACCTTTACCCAAAATAGTCCATGCTTCGGCATTCGCTTTTTTGTTGGGTTCCCAGGTGCTGATTACGATTGGTTTGTTGGAAATGTCTGTGTCATTTTTAAATCCGCTTACAAGGGCTAAGGCAGGTGCGGTAAAAGCGGAGATTTTTACGAAATTTCTTCTGTTCATATTGTTTTTTGTGAGACTGATAAATGATTCGGATTATTTTAAAATAACCGTTCCCAATACTTGTGTTATCTCTCTTTCTATCGTTTTTAAATCTTGGTGGATGCTTATGAGTCGCATTTGTTCGTTGGGATCTTTTGCTTTTTCAAGCTCTTCTTGGTTTTCATCTAGCATTTTTTTAATGTTTCTAAGTTTAAAATAATTGATGCTGTCTATGGTATCCTGAAGGCTTGTGTCTCTGTTTAAAATATTCATGCCTGGCAGCAGTTGATCCCATTTGTAGCTAAGTTCGTAAGGAAACTCGATAAGCGAAACCGTCATAGCGGCTATCTCCTTATCGTTGTGGTATAAAAATGTTTTGTCGCCAGGTTCTATCCCAGCCATATACCAGCTTTTGTACAATTCTGTAATCCTATCTAGTAGCGGATTATCAAATTGAAAATGCGCTAACTGGTTAAATATATAATCGGCTATTTTTTGGGTTTCATCGAAAGCTAAATGGCCGTACATGAGCAGGCTTTTTACTACCGCCCTTTCTTGTAATTCGTTGCGGATAAGCAGGTTTACCGATTCATCAAAAGCGGCATCTCTTTGCTTTTCGTCTTCACTGGCTACTGGCGTTCCTGCATCGGGCAGTTTGCTCTCTGCTTTGGTAATTTTTTCTCTGATAAATTTGTTTACCAGGTTGGTCATGCCTGCTTCTTCCACTTTTAAAATGGCGGCACATTTGCGTATATAATCCTGAGCCCTGGTAAAGTCTTCCGCCTTATTAATCCTGGCAATACTTTCGGCAATACTGTTCACAATTTCCGACTTTTTCTGGCTGTCGTTTCCTGCTTCTTTCAGCGATACTTCTAGCCGAAAAAGAATGAAGTCTTTCTTTTGGGTTTGTATAAATTCGTAAAAAGCTTCCTTACCTATTTTTTGCACATAACTGTCCGGGTCTTCGCCATCCGGAATCAAAACCAATTGCACATGAAGGCCTTCATCCAAAGCCATATCCATACCACGAAGGGCGGCTTTAATACCAGCAGCATCGCCATCGTAAATAATGGTAAGGTTGGGCGTATATTTCTTTATTAACCTAAGCTGGTCTTGCGTAAGCGATGTGCCGCCGCTAGCCACCACATTTTCCACACCGGCTTGGTTAAGGCTCACCACATCTGTATAACCTTCCACTAAAAGGCACTCATTTTTCTTATCCATTTCTTGCCTGGCAAAGTAAATACCATACAAGGTTTTGGATTTTACATACAATTCATTTTCAGGAGTATTTATGTATTTGGGCGCCTTGTCGTTGGCCTTAATTATTCTTGCTCCAAAACCTATAACCTTGCCAGTATTGTTGTGTATAGGAAAAATAATACGTTCTCGGTAATTGTCCCAATAGCGGCCATCACGTTCGTTCACCAATCCGCTCAGTTTTAGATATTCCTTATTGTACTGTGCCGCTACAGCTGCCGAAAAAAATGCATCGGTAGTATTTAGGCAATAGCCCAACTGGAATTTGCGAATGGTTTCCTCGGTAAAGCCACGTTTTTCTTTTAAATAACTAAGTGCCACAGATTGTCCCTCTTCTGAATCAAACAATTGTTTGGAAAAATATTCCTGGCCAAACTTATTAATAATATAAAGGCTGTCGGCCAATTGCCGTTGTTGCTGGTATTCTGGGCTTACTTCGGTTTCTTCTACTTCTATATTATACTTGGCGGCCAGCCATTTAAGGGCATCCACATAGCCCATTTTTTCATGCTCCATAATGAAGCTGATGGTACTGCCGCTTTTACCACAACCAAAACATTTATAAATTTCCTTGCTGGCAGATACGGTAAAAGATGGTGATTTTTCGTTGTGAAACGGGCAGTTACCTAGGTAATTGGCACCTCTTTTTTTTAGTTTTACAAATTCGCCAATCACTTCAATAATATCAATGCGACTGGTAATTTGCTGTATGGTCTCAGGTTTTATCACTGCTGCGAATATAGTGTATGGCCGTTTTTCTTTTTATCACTAATAACCCAAACGGCAGTATTCTCTTTTGGTTTCCACACCGCCTTTTACATTTACAGGAGCAGAATACCACTAAAATGATTTACACAGATATTTGTAAGAAAGATGGCTTATTTAACACGTACCTCTTTATTTAAAATAGTCATTACCGTTTTGATGGCTGTATTTTTATTAAGGGTTGTAAAAATTCATCTAAAACCATATCTGTAAAAGAATTCCTTGTAATTTATCACAAGCCCATTGAAAAATGTATGAACAAAGCAACTTTTTGGTTCTTCGTCAAAATTAGTGGAAGTCATATTGAAAGTTATTTGTGAGGAAGTAAATCATGGCCTTAAAGTTGTCCATATTTCTAAACCCCCTT
>JAYUOV010000232.1:0-10242 GCA_043760535.1 Chitinophagaceae bacterium | reverse complement strand
GCATCAAAGGCTACAGCAGCAGGGTCGCTACCCATGGGTTGTTTTACTATTGGCACCCCGGTTCTTTCGCTCCAAATAGTTAGCTGGTCTACAGCCGCAGCCCTAAAAGTATCTGCCGCACCCAACAATACCGATTTGCCGGCTTGCTTGAACTGATGGGCCAGTTTGCCAATAGTAGTGGTTTTACCCACACCATTTACACCTACAACAAGTAGCACATAGGGCTTTGGCATACCTTCCAGGTTAAAGCCTACAGAAAGTCCGTCTGGTGAATCTACCAATACAGATTGCATCTCCTGATGCAGGATATTATTGAGTTCGGATGTGCCGAGGTATTTATCTTTTTTTACCCGCTGCTCTATTTTTTCTATGATGGCCACGGTGGTTTCTATGCCCACATCGGCACTTACAAGGGCATCCTCAAGGTTATCCAGCACTTCTTCATCCACCGTGCTTTTACCTGCTATGGCTTTTGAAATTTTTGTAAAAAACCCTTCCTTGGTTTTTTGAAGTCCTTGATCCAGTGTCTGCTTTTCTTTTTTTCCAAATAGTTTATCAAAGAAGCCCATAAAGAATTTTATTTTAAATGTAAAACGATGTTGGTCAACTATTGGTCAATGGGTCATTGAGTCTATAGGTCATTTGCTTTTTGCCAACAATCAAAAATAGCGAGTTTGCAATAGCCGTTTGTTAAACAATTATTGTAAACGCACCTTAACTATTGATACAATGACCAATAACGATTGACGCAATGACCTGTTTTCAAAACAAAAAGCCATCACACCATTGGCATGACAGCTTAAATATTATAATAACCGTTGTTTTCACAAACGGATAATCAGATTTATTTGCTTTCTAAGAAATCTTTGACCTTTTCTTTATGAACGATTTGCTCTTTAAACGTGTAAGCTCCTGTTTTGGGACTGCGTACAGCTTTAATTACTTTCGTCCAGTTTTTTGCGTCAGCTGCTGCTTTTGCGTCTTTAATCTTTGCGTTTTTTGATGCTGCTTTTGCCATCTATATTATTTTGAAAATGTGATTAATGTGGAAAATGTGCAAATGAGGTGATTGAGCCTACAGAAACATTGTATTGTTCTTGTCACCGTACGTATCTCGTGTAATTTACAGATTTGTACATTTGCAAATTCGCATATTACTTAATTTCTTTGTGTACAGTTACCTTTTTAAGAATGGGGTTAAACTTCTTTAACTCTAAACGTTCTGGTGTATTTTTTTTATTTTTGGTAGTAATGTACCGGCTTGTTCCGGGCATACCGCTTGTTTTGTGTTCGGTACACTCCATAATCACCTGCACCCTGTTTCCTTTCTTAGCCATGATATGAAAATTTTAAAATTCGATTAAATACTGCTCTCCTTTTGGAGAAATGTGTGTTTAGATGTGTACACCTTTGGCACGTAATTCTTTTACCACTACAAACAATCCATTCTTATTAATGGTACGAATTGCCTCAGAAGAAACCTTTAGTGTAACCCATTTATCTTCCTCTGCAAGGAAAAAACGTTTGGTTTGCAGGTTTGGATTAAACTTGCGTTTGGTTTTTATGTTAGAATGACTAACCTTATTACCTGTGATTGGTTTTTTACCTGTAACCTGACATACTCTGGCCATAACATCCTTATTTTTGGGAGTGCAAATTTGCTGGTTTGATTCCAAACTGCCAAAATAAAGTTCTTTCTTTTGTGGGAAAATGGAAAGAATGTGAAGAAATAAAACTAAACCACCCCTTTTACAATACAAACCGGCTTATTTCTTTTCCACAAAATTCTTTCAGTTAAAAATTTGACTTCGGATTGATGGTTTAAATAAATATCTTGCAATCAAATTAGATTTTATCATTTTACAGCCTTACATATTACATTTTCTCGGTCAGAACCTTGACTTTCTGGATCACCCCATGGCTCATTACCTATAGCCCGACCTAAAAAATGCAGTTCTCTACAAACTACTGCTTGTTTCTAATTTTCACTATTTATTTTTTTACAACACAACTTATAGCTGCTATGCAAACGACTATCTCATTGTCTGAGAAGACACAATATTATTTACAACTTGAGGAACAATATGGTGCCCACAATTACCATCCGCTGCCGGTAGTGCTAGAAAAAGGCGAAGGCGTTTTTTTGTACGACGTTGAAGGTAAACGTTATTTCGATTTTCTGAGTGGCTATTCTGCTGTAAACCAGGGTCATTGCCACCCCCGAATTATCGAAAGCCTGGTAAAACAGGCTGGCAAACTCACTTTAACTTCAAGGGCTTTTCATAACAATATATTGGGCGATTACGAAAAGTATATCACTTCATATTTTGGGTATGATAAGGTTTTGCCCATGAACACTGGTGTGGAAGGTGGCGAAACAGCCATTAAACTGGCACGCCGCTGGGGTTATATGAATAAGGGCATTGAAGAAAACAAAGCCAAAGTAATTTTTGCCCGTAATAATTTCTGGGGCCGCACCCTTGCCGCCATCTCCTCCTCTACCGACCCGAGCAGCTATAATCAATTTGGCCCGTTTATGCCTGGTTTTGATGTGGTGGATTATAACGACTTAATACAACTAGAAGCTGCCTTGCAGGATAAAAATGTGGCGGCATTTATGGTAGAACCCATACAGGGAGAAGCTGGCGTGGTAATACCCGATGAAGGCTATTTGGCAGGGGTAAGAAGGCTCTGTACCGAAAATAATGTACTTTTTATAGCCGATGAAATACAGACCGGCCTGGCCCGTACCGGAAAAATGCTGGCCTGCGACCACGAAAATGTACGCCCCGATATATTAATACTTGGCAAAGCCCTTAGCGGAGGCACCATGCCCGTAAGCGCTGTATTATGCGATGATTATATAATGATGAACATTAAGCCCGGCGAACATGGCAGCACTTATGGCGGCAATCCGCTGGCTTGTGCTGTGGCCATTACTGCCCTGCAGGTGTTAAAGGATGAAAACATGGTAGCCAATGCCGAATCTATGGGACAGTTGCTCCGCAGCGAACTGGAAAAACTCAATTCTCCATTTATAAAACTGGTAAGAGGCCGTGGCCTGCTGAACGCCATTGTAATAACACATAGCAACCCCGATGCCTCCTGGGATTTATGCCTGGCACTAATGGAAAACGGCCTGCTGGCAAAACCTACCCACGGCGACAAAATACGCTTTGCCCCCCCACTGAATATTAATAAAGATCAGATAATGGAATGTATAGGAATTATAGAAAAGAGTTTGAAAATATTGGAGTAAGGTTCCTTGTTACGATAAAAATTTAATGTCATCCATATCCTTTCTTCTTCCGGTAATCTTTTTTGCTTTGAGAATTTGATTGATATGGATGATTCTTAGAATAAGTAAATTGTGGTTGAAAAAGACGGCTTTTTTAGAGTGATATTTTTAATATGAATGAACATAATTTAAGAACTTATTTTTTCCCGTTTTTTTTTGAACCTGCACTGCATATAGTTTTATCCATCCGCAGAGGAGAATCAAGAGGAAAATTATAAGCAATACTGGTAAGAGAATAGCTAATGTCCAACCTTTATCTCCAGGTGTAAGAACGGTAGTACCGCATTTCTTCATCCGCCTCCTTAAGCGTCATACCTCTTCATACAGACTTATCCATTTTATATGTAATCGCCTCCATCGTTATTATTATTGACCAGTTGGTGTCCTATTAGTTGAAGGTTTATATTATTCATCATACATTGAATCAAGCATAGCAGCACAATGGCTAAAATTTAGTTGTTTACAAAGGGAATTTATTTTTTGTCTGCCCAATTTACTAAAACCCTCAGCAGGATATTCATAGTCGTCGCCGATTTTAATTTTCTTTACTTCTGTAGCAGGTATTTTGACTGAAGAACTTAAGTAGTTGCACTCTAAACAAATATTAAGATATGCAACCACCTTGCTGTACTTGTAAAAAACTATTCCTAAATGTGGGTCAAAACAAAACGCTTTGTTACCTCCATAGGTTGTGCTAGCTCCTAAGTAATTTGTTAAGCCGTCAATTTGTTTGTGTGTCAACTCTTTTTTTTGTGTTACAGTCGGTGCAAGTTTACCATCCGTAATGATACTAATTACTCCCTCACCTTTACCGCCCTGATAGTCGTAGGCGATTACTTTGTTGTAGTCAAGTTTATTGAAAGGCCTGTTCGCCATTTTACTTGCACGAATCTCTTTGCTCTGGCTTAGTAACAAAGCTGTAGCGAGTTCTTTGACAGTAGCAACGGTGTCCTGTTTCGGTAATGGTGGTGTTTGAACCTTTATCGTATCGATGGTTGTTTTTGTGATCTTCTTGTGGTCGGCATTAGAACAACCTGTAAAGACAACCGTCAAAACCAAACTTGTAACAATGAAAATATTACTTATCTGCTTTGTCATCTCACTAAAAGGCAATATTTGCATTCTTGTCATAGAGCTGCCGCTGGCTATAATATTTATAAGGCCGAATTTTCAGTTGCAGTTTTACCCGGCAATTTTACCAAAATAATACAAACCAAATTTAGCAGCGAACAGCCAAGCAGTAAATAAATGCCCAACTCTTTTTGAGGAATGTTACCAACATAAGCGCTGGAGTAAGTTAAGTAGTTTTTTATGGCAAAGGCCATTGCCAGGCAGCCAAAAATAAGGTTGGCACGTTTGGCCCAAACTTTTGGCAGTAAATGGAACAATAAACACAATGATGCAAAAACACAAAGGTATTTTCCCGGCCGGCCATAATAATGTACCATTCTGCCTTTATAATTAACCAAAGAATCGAAACCGGTAAAACTTTTGGCCACATCGGGGTAATATGCCCAATGCATAAAACAAGAAGCGATAATACCTATACAAGCGGCAGCGCCCAACCATTTTTGCCAGTTTTTCATACTCCGTTGGTTTTTTACAAATGAAAAAACCTATAAGGTTTTTGTAACCCTATAGGTTTTTGTGAGGTACCAAACAGATTCGAACTGTTGTAGAAGCTTTTGCAGAGCTTTGCCTAGCCACTCGGCCATGGTACCATTTTTTTTGGTTCGTGAAGACACAAACCGGTACTTACTTTTTATCCGGTTGCAAACATAAAGGAAGCAGGGGAAAAGAAAAAATTACAGATAGCTTATTAACCAAATAAGAAAAACCCCTAAATACAAATATGATAACCGAAATTAGTGGCCTTAAAATAATTGTATGCAAAGAATACCCGAAAGCGAACTGATACTGAACGACCGTGGTGCTATTTACCACCTTAACCTTAAGCCCGAAGAACTGGCTAATAACATTATAACCGTAGGCGACCCGGATAGGGTAAAAGAAGTGAGTAAACATTTTGATAAAGTAGAAGTAATACAACAGCACCGGGAGTTTGTAACCCACACTGGCTGGCTAGGCAGCAAACGCATTAGCGTAGTAAGCACCGGAATTGGTACAGATAATATAGATATTGTATTCAATGAGTTAGACGCCCTTGTAAATATCGACCTTGAAAGCCGCACTATAAAAGAAGCACTTACCAGTTTAAATATTATCCGCATAGGCACCACCGGCTCTTTACAGGCCGATATTGAAGCCGACGATTTAGTAGCAAGTACCCACGGCCTTGGTATAGATAACCTGATGAACTTTTACCGCCTGGAGCCAAGCGAAGAAGAGAAAACTTTGCTACAGCAGTTTGTAACGCATACACAGTTGCAATCCAATTTTGCGCAGCCCTATATTAGTGCCGCAAGTGTGGGTTTAATGAAACACTTTGTAGATGGCTTTCATCTGGGCATTACGGTAACCTGCCCTGGCTTTTACGGGCCGCAGGGCAGGGTTTTACGTCTTGGGCTAAAGCAACCCAATCTTATAGATGCCCTAACCAAATTCCAGTTTGGGCCGCACCGCATTACCAATTTCGAAATGGAAACAGCAGGTATTTACGGCCTGGGTAAACTACTGGGCCACCAATGCCTTAGCCTGAGTGTAATAGTAGCCAACCGCATAACCAAAACCTTTTCTAAAAACAGCGGTGCAGCAGTTGAGAACCTGATAAAAAAATCGTTGGAAGTAATTTCAGGGATATAAAAAAAATCTTTTGGAGCCCGGCATTTGAACTACTAAATGGCGACATTGGCGACGCTCCGTTCAAGTTTTGTGCTACTATTAAACCGTCAGAAATCGCTACCTTATCTGGTACAGTTTTATCGGTTATAGTCAGACGCCAGCATGGCGTCTCTACAAAATCGCAAATCGGCCACAACAAATCAGACATCACACATCACAAATCACACATCACAAATCACACATCACAAATCATACGTCAAAAATCATACATCAAAAATGAGTACCCATTTCTCCAAATACCACGGCACCGGAAACGATTTTATATTGATAGACAACCGCAGCAATACCGTAACCCTTAGCACCAAACAAATAGCCAAGCTATGCCATCGCCGCTTTGGTATAGGTGCCGATGGCCTGATGCTGCTGGAACTGGCAGACGGGTACGATTTTAAAATGGTGTACTACAATGCGGATGGTAATACCGGCAGCATGTGTGGCAATGGCGGCCGCTGCATTACCCAGTTTGCCTACGACCTGGGCATACACAAACAGGAGTACCTTTTTATAGCTAGTGATGGCCCGCACAAAGCCTGGATAGATGATAAAAAACTGGTACGTTTAAAAATGCAGGATGTACACACCGTAGAAAACCACAGCAGCTACGAACTGCTGAATACCGGCTCACCACATTTTATAAAAATGGTAACCGACCTGGATACATACCCAGTATATAAAACAGGCCACGACATACGCAACAGCGATACATTTAAAGCCGAAGGCGTTAACGTAAACTTTGTAGAAGTGCTTAGCGAAGACCAAATTTTTGTACGCACCTACGAGCGGGGTGTGGAAGACGAAACCTTTAGCTGCGGCACCGGCGTAACCGCAGCCGCCATTGTAAACGCCCACAACGACCGTGGCTTTAACCACATCGATATTAAAACCCTTGGCGGCGATCTATTTGTAGAATACGACAAACTGGGCGACGAAACATTCGATAATATATGGCTATGTGGCCCTGCGGTTAAAGTGTTTAAAGGGGCGTTTTAAATTGCATTTCGTGGGCATATCACCCCATCAACTTAAGGTTCCAAAGCCGTAGGCTCATTACATTTTGTAATAACTTATTTGAATCCGTTAACCTGAAATGAAACAAAAGAGAAACGTTGTATGCTTGGTCTATATAATCGGTGTGGCACAAGTTATAGCTGCGGATAATTCTACGGATTACAATATGTTTTTATAATACAATATTGAGCATACGGTGGGTGCTACACATAGTATAAAGCTTAAGGACAGGGTGGATATACGATTCAAGTCGTAGGCATTGTTACCAGCTAGGCAGGGCTGATCGGTTCTTTGCCCCTTCATCTAAGTGTTTACTTACTATAAATTTGAGAAACCCACAGACCTTAACCAGTAAAAAACCGATTAAGGTTACAAATTACTATTGTAACTTTATTTTTAATATTAAAACCACTCAATGGTTTTTGTCACCTGTTTTGTATTGTATTCTACTTTTCAGCCTGCATTTAAAACATTAATTATATGAAAATATTTATCTTTATTATAAGTTGGGTTTTTAGCTGCACATGTTTTAGCCAAAAAGAAATGGATAGCATTTTTAATTTTAACACAAATATTGAAAAGCCACCACCTATTAGTTTTACGAGAAAATTTATAACTTTTGGTGTAGGTTATGAGTTTGGTTTACCAACTGGCAGCATGACAAAAGGCATGAGCCCCATACATAGCATAAGCCTTAACAGTAGCTTACCTTTAAATTTTATTTCACCCAATTTACAAATGGGTATTGATTTTACTTATGGCTTATATGCTTCCAAAAATTTTGGTATTAATTACAGGCAAGGTGGTAATTATATAAATACTACTGTAAATTATAACAGCGATGTGGCTCAAGCCGGAATGTTTGCCAATTATTTGTTTAATTCCAAGGGTAAATTTCAGCCATACGTGTTGGCCAAGTTGGGCTATTTGGAAATGACTAGCAGTTTTAATGTACTTGACCCTAAAGACCCTGAAGCCTGTAGGGTATTAGAAAATGAAACCATAGCAGGTGATGGTACTTTATACTGGGGCTATGGTTTGGGCTTTAGGTTACATGTAGGTACAAATACAAGTAATAAGAGAAGTTTTATTGATATTTCAATTTCACATACGAGAGGAAATACAATAGATTATGTGAACGTTAATCACTTACACAATCACAATGCACCAACACCATTGTCGGCTGATGCAAAACCCATAAACGTTACATTTATAAATGCGAGTACCCAAAATACCCATCAGCATCGTATTGCAGAATTATACAGTAAACCGCTCAATGTTCTGCAATTTAAACTTGGCTATCTGGCTTATTTACGGTTAAAAAGAAAGTAATTTTTTGTATAAAATATTATTTTTCTCCTGTGGCCTTCATCCTTACAAGACAAGCGTTTAATGCCTTTTAAAACACATAATTACATCTTGATAGGTTTTAAAAAAAATAATCGATAACCGAGGAACGTCTTATAGTTAATTAAAGGTTAAGACGCAGACCACGGCTACAAATCTTTATTGTATTATGTTTATATAATGGCGACCTTACCATTATATTATTTTAATGTATCGCACAGTATGTAAGAAAATATAGCATATTAAATAACTGAACTTTAATGAGCTGGATTGAAATTTTTTGGAGTATTATAAAAAAAACAGGCTGCTTAATGAAAAATTAGCAGCCTGTTTCTTTATCATTTATTTTTTTGCTTTAGTTGCCACCTGCAAACCAAAGTTTTACAGCTTGTCCTTTGCCTCCCATTCTGGTTTCGGCTGCGGCTACACCTGTAGCATTCAATTGTTTCATACGGTCTGTATAAGGTATCCGCTGTATAAATTGTCCTGCAGGTACATCCGAACTTGGATCGTATGAAGCAGGTTCATATAAACGTGGAAAGCCAGTGCGACGAAAATTGGCCCAAGCTTCAAACCCATCAGGATAGATAGCTATCCATTTTTGAATTTGAATTTGTTCTCTTTGCTCGGCGGCCACAGCACTAAACCTTACAGGCAAGGTGCTAATTGGTCTGGTAGTGTTAGCCGGCGTAAGTGGCAAATCGGTATTGTTAGCCGTGTAGGCAGCAATAGCCGCATCTGATACTGATGGTAGAAATTGTTTCATACTTGCGCTTATGCCAAGCCCATACCAGGTGGCAGCATCGCCTGCACCAGCCCAACCCATCATTTTTGCTTCGGCCATCAAAAAGCAGGCTTCGGCATAGGTAAGCACAATGCGGGGATTGCTGTTCATGTTGGCTACGGTGAAACGTGAGCCAACATTCGAGTTGTTTCTGAAAGAGTTTTCAGGCGTAGCATTTAGGTCAGACGAGCCATTGCGAACGCCATTGAACTTTCCAATATAAGATGCATCGCCACCGCCATCAACTGGGGCAAAATACTCACCCTGGCGGGGATCTTTGTAGCCACCCAGAAGGCTTTCGCTTGTAGCACTCATTCTAAATTCATTCCAACCAGAAATTTGGTTGTAAGCATTTGGCAAAATGTTGCTCACTCTTGCCAATGCATTTTCGGTGTTGTTACTAAATATGCCCGCTGCAATGGCAGCTTCACCTTCTGTTTTTGCTTTGCCTGGGTCTTTGGTGCTGATGCGTATGGCCAAACGAAGGCGTAAAGTTTGGGCTAATTTTTTCCAGTTATTTGTATTGCCAGCGTAAATTACATCTTTTGTATCGTAAGAGGGGCCACCATCAATGGCTTTAGCTGCTTCGTCCAGTTCTTTAAACATGTCGTAGTAAATGTCCTTTTGGCTGTCGTACTTTTCTGATTTTGTAGGGTCGCCAGCGCTGAAGTAGGGTATGTCGCCATAAAAATCTACCATTCTGTGAAAAAGAAACACCTTCCAAATGCGGGCAATTTGCTTTTGGTTATTGTTGGCGTTTGCACTTTTAGAAATATCCACCAGGTTTTTGATGTCACGTGGGTAAAACAGGTTCCACCCAAAATCAAGCCATCCTTGGTTTATTTGGTAGCGGTCGCTAAAAAAATAACCCTGAGAAGTAGCAAAATGCTGTCCGTACAAGTCGGCGTACAAAGCTTGTACCCGCTGAAATTCGCCGGCTTCCATTAACCCTCTTGAAATGGCACTAGAAAATAAGGCATTTGTAGCACCTGCAGCCACTGCA
>JAYUOV010000231.1:0-31313 GCA_043760535.1 Chitinophagaceae bacterium | reverse complement strand
TTGTACAAATTTGCTATTGGCCACCCGGCTTACCGTGCTGATGTCGAGGTCGGTTTTTTCGGCAATGTCTTTTAGAATCATGGGCCGCATGGTGGTTTCATCACCGGTTAAGAAAAACTCCTTTTGCCGGTTTACAATGGCCTGCATGGTGTTCATCAGGGTTTCCTGCCGCTGCTTTATTATTTCTATAAACCACTTGGCAGCATCTATTTTTTGTTTGATGAACAGAACGGCTTCCTTTTGGCGTTTGTCTTTTTTTGCGCCTTTGTTATAATCGGTCAGCATCTCCCGGTAATCGCTGCTGATACGTAGGTCAGGTGCATTTTTACTATTCAGTGTAATCTCCAGTTCGCCACCGTTGTTCATTACAAAAAAATCTGGTATTACATAGCTTTCCTTACTGTTGCTATCGCCTACATTGCCACCTGGGCGTGGGTTTAGCCGAAGGATTACGCCAATCACTTCTTTCAATTGTTCCTCTTCTATATTTAGCCCACGCTGTATTTTGTCGTAGTGTTTTTTAGTAAACTCATCGAAGTATTTTTCTATAATGAGGATGGGCAGCTTTACATCTTTACCATCTACCAGCATCCGTTTTAGCTGTATCAGCAGGCACTCCTGCAGGTTGCAGGCCGCTACTCCCGGAGGATCAAAAAGCTGAATGCGTTTTATCAAATCTTCCACTTCTTCATCTGTAGCCATTACATTTTGCCTAAAGGCCAGATCATCTACAATAGAAGCCACTTCGCGGCGCAGGTAGCCATCATCGTCTATACTGCCTACTATTTGTTCGGCTACTTTGCCCATGCGTTCGTCCACCTCCAGCAGCCCTAACTGGTTCACCAGCATATCATGAAAAGTGGTTTCTACCTTGTACGGCATCACCTGACGGTCTTCCAGTTCGGGGTAGTTATCATCTTTAAGGCGGTAATCGGCAATGCCGTCATCGGCCTCATAGTCGCTCATTTCTATATTTTCAAAAGGGTCGTCGTGGTCGTCTGTTGAGCTTGTATTGTCAAAATCTTCCGAAGGTGTTTCAAAATCTTCTGTGGTTGTATCTTCAAAATCCTCTTCCTGCTGCGGTGCTTCTTCTCCTTCGCCATCGCCCAGTTCCAGTGCAGGGTTTTCTTCCAGTTCTTCTTTTATGCGTTCTTCCAGGTTAGCAGTAGGTACCTGCAGCAGCTTCATTAACTGAATTTGCTGCGGCAAAAGCTTTTGGTGAAGCCGTTGTTGTAATGATTGACCAATTGCCATTGTATAAAAAAGACGTTCTAATAATTATAAATCAGGTTTTTGTTTTGTAGATACCCTACTATCGATTTAGCCAATAGCATTGCAGATGCTGCATTAGTAAACTTGTAGCTGCAAAGCCATTGTAAGGGTTATCTCCAGTTGGTTTTCGTTATGCAATTTTACTTATTACAAATCGGTTTTGAGCTTTTCGTTTGTTCGCTTGCTCCAAAGCTTGTTATTGATTTGTGCATAGAAAAATTTATTAAGGTAAAAATAGAGCATGTTACCCACAGATAGCCAAATGAAATGGCGCAACTACCGAACGGCTTTGAGAACCTGGATGGGGGATGATGCTTGGTGTAGATGGTATAAAAAGGCTATCGAAGAAAAACGGCAAGGGTTTGGTGCTGCTGCATGGCAGACCCTATCCGGGCAAAACATCCTATATCCGAAACCTCGTGGCCTCTGTTATACTGTGCAAGGGGTAAAATAGTGAATTGGGAAAACCGTTTTTTCTGCAAAGCAGATTAAAAGATCCGTGTTTATCCCCGAAATAATCGGGGCAGGCCGTTCTTTCCATTTCATTCGTGTGCTAATTGCAATTCACTAATTTAAACCTTGAGTAGTATAAAAAAGATGTGATTTTTTCGCTACCCAATATGGGCGCTGCCATTACCAACCCACACCTGTTGGGCATTTTAATAGAAAACCCCAACGCCTTTTTTGTAATAGAAGACGCCTTGCAAATACAAGTAACCCTTTGCCCCACCATTGATTTTATTATGAAACTGCTATCCTTCGGCAGCGACATAAAAGTGTTGCAACCGCAATCTTTAATATTAGCAATAAAAAATATTTATACAGAAGCCTTGAAACAATATAAACACTGATTATAATCTCCGTCTTTGCGAGGTTCTTGCCCGCCTGTGCCGTCCGAATGGCGGTAAAGCAATCTTCAGGTTGTGCATTCATAATGGCAATTATTCAAACCCGGGAGATTGCTTCGTTGGGGCAAGAACCCCGCCTCGCAAAGACTGGACCACTAGCTCAGGTCTCCCAGCCTGTGCTGCCTCGTTACTTGTTTTATATTATCAGCCTGCAATAATTTATAGTAAAGTAACACCAAGGCACAGCAAGCCAGCCCACAAGGCCAGCGCCTCATTTCTGCGCCAGTTACAGAGCGGCAGTTCGTTAGGGATTAGAGCGGAAATCTTTTTTTGGCTTAGTCACTATTCCATATATGGGGTCAAAAAGTTCTTCAACCAGAAAATTGCGAATCCAGTAAATTTATTCCATGAATATTCAAACACAAAAGCTTGAATTGGTGCAAATGTTGCTCAATACCAATAGCAGCGAAGCTTTACAAAAAGTAAAGGATACACTAAAAGCGTATTCATCACCCAAAAAGCCACAAGACGACACCGAATACCTGCTGAGTTCGGAGGCCAACCGCAAGCGATTAAAAGAGAATATAGCTCAATTGGATAAGGGCAAAAAGACCATTGTAAAAACAGCCGATTTATGGAAATAGGTACTCCGACATTGCCATGGAACATTTGCTATTCTGGAAACAAAGTGGCAATATGAAATTGATGAACAAAATCACCCAATTAATTACTGCCATTGAGCAATCCCCATTCGACGGAATAGGAAAACCTGAGGCTTTAAAATATGATTTATCAGGTTTTTGGAGCAGGCGTATTAATCAGGAACACCGCCTTGTTTACCGTGTTATCAACGAAAACCAAGTTGAATTTGTCTCATTGCGTTTTCACTATTAATAAAATAGCCACTAGCCGTGGCCTTGCGGCCTATTCTGATACGGTACTAGATTTATACCACCAGCCTAATAAAAATTCACTGTCAAGTAACACCAAGGCACAAGGATTTTTTTAAAATGTAAACAAATCTGTAAAGACGCCATGCTGGCTTCTGAATAGTGCAGATAAAAAATTATTACACCGAATTGTTTGGATAGACCCACCTGGATTTAGACGCCAACATGGCGTCTCTACAGCAGGACGTTACCCCTTCAAAAACACCTTCCCCTGTAAATCATACCCAACCACCTGCTCCGAAATGAGCCACTGAATAGCCTTCTCAATCACTGCTTTGCTAACACCCGGCAGCAAGGTTCTTATGGCATCTAATTTCATGGGCTGGTGCAAAATAGTTTTCAGTTTTGCTATTACCGGCTCCAGGTCTTTTTGGGTGATGATTGTTGATTTGTTGTGCAGGCACACATCGCAAATGCCGCAGGTTTCGGTTTGCGCTTCGCCAAAATATTTTCGCAATATTTCGCTGCGGCATAGCTTTTCATTATTCGCATAGCGGATCATACTTTCTATGCGGGTAGTGTATTGCAGCTTTCGTTTTGCGTATTGCTTATGGTCTATCACCACTTCATCTTTGGCCACACGGTTGTAAATAAAATATACCTGCGGTGCATCTTTCTTAGCCTGATATTCTATAATACGATGGTAGGCCAGCGATTGCATTTGTCGCTGCACTTCCTCCAACGGTTGCCGGATAATTTTACCAATATTTACTTCGTTGATAGAAACGAGATTGGTAAAAATACCATCGTAGGCACGGAGCAAACATTTGATCAGCGGTTCCAGTGCCGGCTCTCTTTTTTCAAATTCGTACAGCCATTCTTTGTTGGTAATAAATGTGGCTTTGGCCGGCGTAAACACATTCTCCTGAAAAGCAATATAACCGGCCTGTTCCAGCGTTTTCATCACATTGGCCACCAGCATCGGTTCGTGTTTCCAGCGGTCGCAAAATACACGAATGTCGAAATCGTAATACTGTCCTTCGCCAATGCCTTCGGGTATTTGCAGGTAATTACACAGCCCCTGGTAAACCCGCCGAATATCAAACATCACTGGAAATTTTGATTCAGGCAGCAGCTTCATATCTTCCAGTTCCAGATGGCTGTAAAGCAAAACGGCATAAGCTTTTTTTCCATCCCGCCCGGCACGTCCCGCTTCCTGGTAATAGTTTTCCTGGCTTTCGGGCACATCCATGTGTACCACGGTGCGTACATCCGGCTTGTCTATGCCCATGCCAAAGGCATTGGTGCAAACCATTACACGGGTTTTATTTTCAATCCATTCCTGCTGGCGTTGGGTGCGTTGTTCTGCCGTAAGCCCAGCGTGGTAAAAGGAGGCCACAATGCCATCGGCGTGTAGCAAGCCTGCAATGTCTTTGGTACGCCGCCTGTTTTTGCAATACACCAATGCACTGCCTGGTACATTTTGTAAAATTTCTTTTAGCTTATTGTATTTGCTTGGCATTTGAAAAGCACTAAATGAAAGATTGGGTTTGGCAAATGATTGCCGAAAAATATTGGCTTTTTTGAATTGTAGTTTATCGCAAATATCCTGTTGTACATCCGGCGTAGCCGAAGCTGTTAGTGCCAGTATGGGTATGCCTGGAAGCCGCTCTCTCAGTTCTGCAATTTTTAAATAAGGTGGCCGGAAATCGTAGCCCCACTGGCTAATGCAATGGGCTTCGTCTACGGCTATTAAACTAATATCGAGGGACGATATCCATTCTTTAAAAACAGTAGTTTGTAGCCGTTCCGGCGAAACATACAGAAACTTGCAGTTGCTTTCGGATGCGGCTTTTAGTGTTTGTTTTACTTCGTAAAAAGACAAGCCGCTGTGCAACGAAAACGCAGTGATATTCTTACGCCGTAAATGATCTACCTGATCTTTCATTAGAGCAATCAATGGGCTGATAACGAGGCAGAGCCCATCATTGGCCAAAGCAGGCACCTGGTAACATAAAGATTTTCCGCCTCCAGTAGGAAGAAGCGCCAATACATCGTTGCCCTGCAAAACGGCATTGATAATGTCCTCTTGCTGTGGGCGGAAATTGGCGTGGCCAAAATGTTGCTGGAGTATTTGGTGGATGGGAGTCATTGGCTGGTGTGTTTAGTACACCAGGTTATATGTGGCAATAAAGTGATGCGTTTTATGCAGATTTGTTTAAGTTTTATCATCATCATCTAATAGCCAATTAATCAATGCCTTGGGTTCAGTAAAACTTTTTAATACTCCTTGTTCGTATCGTTTTCGGCTATCCTCAGCATTCATCTTTATCGCCTCTCTTTTTCTTTGAACCAAAATATTATTAACTATAATTGGCATTTCCTCCATCTCTTCTATGGAAAGGGTTTGAAATCCATCTATAATTTTTGTAAACGGGGTCATAAAAGCATTTTCAAAATCGAATTTAAAGCATTTAGCAATTGGGTTTGCCACAAAGAACAAAGAAACAAAGCGACGCAAATCCTTAGTGCTCTTTCCTTTGTTCTTTGTGGCCAAAAAAACATTCTCACAACACCGTTGCAAATATATTTACGCCAAACAAAATCTACTACTGGTAAAGCATTGGTAATTTTGCAGCATGGAACAAGTGAAATGGAAAGTGGGCGGCATGGACTGTGCAAGCTGTGCCGCGGCGATAACTAAAAGCCTGCAAAAGCAGGGCATGGAAAACATTAAAGTAAACCATGTAAGCGGCGATGTAACATTCGAAACTGTAACCCTAAACGGCACAGTAGACACCGCAGCCAAAAACGTGGAAAGCCTTGGCTATACTGTGGCTGCAGCCGGTGCAGCAATGGATCACCACGGCCACGACCATAGCCAGAATGGCGAACCAGGCATCAACAAACACATCCTTCGTTTTCTTATTTGCCTGCCATTTACATTGGTGCTGATGGCCCACATGTGGCTGCCCTGGCATTGGTTGCACAATGGCTATGTGCAGCTGGCACTCACCATTCCCGTTTTTATTGTGGGCATGAATTATTTTGGCCTCAGCGCCTGGAAAAACCTGAGCAAGGGTATTTTCCACATGAACGTTTTAATAGCCTTGGGTTCTTCTGCTGCGTTCATATACAGCCTGATTGGCCTGATTGCAAACAGGCCGGAATTCCTGTTTTTTGAAACGGCCGCATCCATCATTACAATTGTATTTTTTGGCAATTGGCTGGAGCATATCAGTATCGAAAAAACACAAAAGCAGATAAAGGAACTGACCAAACAGCATAAGGTAATGGCCAATATGATTGCTTATGATGATGAACACAACGAACTGATTTTCTCCATAGAAAATAAAGACCTGAAAGTAGGCGACCTGATACTGATAAAAACCGGTGAAGAAGTGCCGATGGATTGTAAAATATTGAGCGGCGAAGTAGAAGTAAACGAAGCCATTATTACAGGGGAAAGCCTGCCGGTACACAAAAAACAGGGTGATATTTTAATTGGCGGCAGTGTGCTGGCCAATGGTAATGCCAAAGCCTATGTAAGTGCCGTTGGCCGGGAAACCGTGATGAATGGCATTGTACAACTAATGCAGGATGCACAAACCCATAAACCTCCGGTACAGCAACTGGCCGATAAAATCAGCGGTATTTTTGTACCTGCAGTACTCATTATTGCGGCTGTTACCATTGGTTTAAATATGCTAATCGGCCACCATACGTTTGGCGAAAGCCTGATGAGGGCTATTGCGGTGTTGGTGATCTCCTGCCCCTGTGCAATGGGTCTTGCTACACCCGCCGCCCTTGCCGTGGGTATGGGCAGGGCGGCACGTAACGGCATACTATACACCCAACCTGCAAGTATAGAATTGTTTGCATCTATTAAGCAAATGGTGTTTGATAAAACAGGCACTTTAACGACAGGAAAATTTCGTATTGCAGATTTTAAAGCCGAAGGCGTTGAGGATGATGAATTAAAAAAAATCGTTTACTCATTAGAAAAAATGAGCAGCCACCCAATTGCCAAAAGCATCAGCGAAGCATGGAAACAAACCGATACCATTAAGTGGAAAAAGACTGAAGAAATAAAAGGGCTTGGTATAAAGGGAACTGATAAAGAGGAGAATGTTTTTTTGATTGGATCGTATAAGATTTTGACAGATGTTGAAAGCCCCCTATCCTCTAAAGGTGTGCCCCCCGGCAACCATTCGTTATCAGATTATGGAAAAACTATAATTGAACAAACAAAGAACAATGTTTCAAATACTAGTTTTGAATCTGAAGAACTTTTACACAGAGGCACCCCTTTAGAGGACAGGGGGCACAAAACACACCATCTATACATTAAAAAAAACGATGTTTTAATTGGATGGGTAGATATAGAAGATGAGCTGCGGCCTGAGGCAAAATCCATCATTGATTTTTGCAAACAACAAAATGTAAAAACCATACTGCTTAGTGGCGATACATTGGCTAAATGCAAGCCCATAGCCGATTTGCTGGGTATAGATGAGGTGCTGGCCGAACAAACCCCACACCAAAAATTACAACATATAGAAAGGCTTTGCAGCATTGCCCCAACAGTAATGGTAGGCGATGGCATCAACGATGCACCGGCTTTGGCAAAGGCTACAATTAGTATTTCGTTATCGGCTGCATCGCAATTGGCCATACAGAGCGCCTCCGTAGTGCTAACCAATAACGGCCTTACCAAACTGCCCACTGCCTTGCTGTTGGGTAAGGCTACATACAATACCGTAAAAACAAATCTGTTATGGGCATTTGCATATAACATCGTTGCCATACCCGTGGCGGCAATGGGTTATTTACACCCTGCCATGGGCGCCCTGATTATGGGCGGCAGCGATGTGGTGCTGGCATTAAATAGTTTGTGGCTTGGGGTGAGGAAGTTGCGGTAAGATTTCTAATCTTTGATATACTAAAGTATTTTTCATTATGCTCCAATCCTTCACCAGCTCACAAATATCCACTGCCGTCGAACAGTTTATAGAAGCCATCGGTACCCATTCCACCATTGCTTTTCATGGCCCAATGGGTGCTGGCAAAACTACTTTTATTACCGCCCTGTGCAAAGCATTGGGTGTTGTTGACACTACGGGCAGCCCTACTTACTCTATCATCAACCAATATAAAACCGCCGGAGGCAAAATAATATGCCACATGGATTGGTATAGATTAAGGGACGAAGAAGAGGCCATAGCCGCAGGTGTAGAAGATGCTTTATATAGCGGCAACCTGTGCCTGGTAGAGTGGCCGGAGAAGGCCGAAATGCTATTGCCAGCCGATACTTTGCACGTAACCATAGAAGCTATAGACGCCAACACCAGAAAAATCGTAATTTGAATTTTTTCCGGGCGGTTTGTTATCACAAATCCTAAATCCTAAATCCTAAATCACAAATCGTAAATCGTATGGCTATGTCTAAAGCTGTAATTAGCGGATCGTTTAGTTATGAAACCCTAGAAGAAACGCTGGATGTAAAAGCCAAAGAAGCGGAACTTTTTATCGGAATCCCAAAAGAAACCGCCTTTCAAGAAAACCGAATAGCACTTACACCGGAAGCTGTGGGTGTACTGGTAGGCAATGGCCACGATGTGTGGCTGGAAAGTAAGGCCGGCGAAGGCAGCCGCTATACCGACAATGAATACAGCGAGGCCGGTGCCAAAATTAAATATAGCAAGCAGGAAATTTACGATTGCGATGTGCTGGTAAAAAGTGCCCCAGTTACCGAAGACGATTTACCGTTGCTAAAACGGAATCAAACGGTTATTTCTCCCATCCATATCAGCGCCATGAAGAGTGAAATACTAGAGCAGATGATGGAGAAAAAAATAACGGCTCTCAGCTTTGAAAACCTGAAAGACGAAAACGGCACCTACCCGATAGTAAGAAGTATGAGCGAAATTGCTGGTAGTGCATCTATGCTGATAGCAGGCCAATATTTAAGTGCGGCTGGCTATGGAAAAGGTGTTTTGCTCGGCGGCATCAGCGGCATACCGCCTACCAAGGTAATTATTTTAGGTGCTGGAGTTGTAGGCGAATTTGCTGCAAGAGCAGCACTGGCCATGGGTTCTTCTGTAAAGGTTTTTGATAACAGTGTGTACCGCCTTAAACGCTTGCAGGATACGATGGGCCACCGCATCTGGACGAGCGTAATGGAGCCCCGAATTTTGGCAAAACAATTAAAAACCTGCGAAGTAGCCGTTGGCGCACTCAGCAGCCAGAACGGACGGACACCCATGATTGTAAGCGAAGCAATGGTAGCAGGCATGCGGCCTGGCAGTGTTATCATCGATGTAAGCATCGATAGGGGTGGCTGCTTTGAAACCAGCGAAATAACGACTTTTGAAAAACCTACTTTTGAAAAACACGGCGTTATCCATTACTGCGTTCCCAATATTCCTAGCGGTTTTAGCCGCACCGCCAGCCATGCCATTAGCAATGTAATTATGCCACTACTAATAGAAATAGCAGATGCCGGCGGCTTTGAAGATTATGTTTGGAAAAATTTCAATAGCCGCAGCGGGGTTTACCTGTACAAAGGCTCACTTACTAACTTCCACCTTAGCGAAAGATTTAATCTGAAATACACAGATTTGAATTTGTTGTTTGCAAGTTTGGGTTAAATAGTCAGTAGCCATTGATCAGTAAGTCATTGGATTGATATTTTTTTTAGCTAGCTTTTGTTCCCTGATTGATCGACATTGGCGAACGTTGTAAATCCCGTAGCATTGCGGGACTCCGTTCATCTGATAGCTACTATTGAACCCATCAACCATTCAATATAAATTCATAACAGCCGGTATCAGCAAATCGTAAATCACAAATCCGAAATCGTAAATTCAAAAGACGCTCCGTTTATCAGCATACCATTGCTCATCATCCCTTTCACCCATATTCTTTTCAATAATCATCAATAATTTTTTTATGCAAAGCATTAGAATTTTTTTGTCGCTGTTTGTATCTATAGTTGCAGCCAATATTGTTTCGGCACAGGGAGGTGCTTTACGTGTAGGGGTACCTACAAATGGAGCCAAAGGCGTAACCGTTTCTTTGGAGCAAATTGCAGAGCGGTCGAGGCTCGCCGATTTGGTACCACACCCACCCCGTTTGAGGAAAGAATTAAAGGCCACGCTTAATAAAGTACAAAAGCCCAATGCCCCAAAAACCAGCAGCTCAGGCTATGGCATTGCTCCAAATTCACTAAACGGTATTGCAGCTACGCAATCAATCCACTCCAACTTTTTGGGTATTACTTTAGCCGAAGGAGCCTCTTACCCTCCCGATTGCAATGGAGACGTAGGCCCTACCCAGGTGGTAGTAGCAGCCAATACCCGCTTAAAAGTGTATAATAAGAATACTGTGTGTGCAGCGGCACAAACCACCACTACAGGTGCATCGCCCACGGCCTTGGCATCGCCCATATTTACTGTTGACCTTGATGTGTTTTTTAATACTGTAGCGGGTGCAAATGGCATAAGCGATCCCCATGTACGGTACGACAGGCTTTCCCAACGATGGTTCGTTGTGGCCATTGATTTACGAACAGCGCCCAACCGTTGTGTGATTGCCGTAAGCAGCGGGGCATCGATAGTTAACGCTGCTAGTTTTACATTCTTCTTTTTTGCATCCGACGGCGGCTCACCTGTACCGCCAAGCTTTGTTGGGAATTTCTTTGATTACCCTACTCTTGGTGTTGATGCTAATGCTTTGTATATAGGCGGCAATATGTTTAATGCGGCAGGTACTGCTTACCTGGGGGCCTCGTTATTTGTTGTTCGTAAATCATCGCTTCTTGGTGCAGGGCCTATTGTTTTTACAGCATTTCATAATGCAGGCACAGGTGCCACGGGCATTTATACACCACAAGGTGTACATAACGACGACCCCACAGCCACCCAGGGATATTTTGTTGGGGTGGATGCTGGCGTATTTAGTAAATTAAATCTACACCGGGTATCTACCCCTGGTACCACTCCTGTATTGTCTGCCGCTATTCCTTTAACGGTGAGCACTACATCCTACCCACTAAATCCCGTTTCATCAGGTTCTGCCACAGCTTACGATGCTATCGACGACCGCCTCTTTGCTGCCATGATAAAAAAGAACAAGGTTGATGGCACTTCCTCAATATGGACGGCACATAATATTGCAGTTAATCCTACAGGTGTTGGTGCAACGTCTGGTAGTACCAGAAGAACAGGCTCGAGGTGGTACCAGATATCTAACTTTTCGGCCACACCTACCCTAACCCAATCCGGAACCTTATTTGATACCGCAATAGTTTCACCGGCAAAGGCTTTTTGGATACCTAGTATTGCGGCATCGGGCCAGGGGCATGCTTTATTAGGGTTTAGTTCCACGGCCACAAATAAGTTTATTGATTGTGGTATTGCCGGCAGGTATGCCGGAGATGCTGGCGGTACCCTTCAGTCGCCCACACTTGCTACTGCTGCATCCACCATTTATAACCCGAGTAACGACCGGTTTGGCGATTACTCACAAACCGTTGTGGATCCGGATGACGATATGACTATGTGGAGTTTTCAGGAGTATGTAAACAACACAAACTCCTGGAGTGTAAGGGTTATCCAGGCTAAGGCGCCGGCGCCTGCTGCCATTACCTCTGTTACTGGAACCATTGTGCCCTGCAGCGTTTCTGCTGTTACTATTAATGGTGCAGGCGGGGTTCCCGAAAAATTCTTTGATCCTGGTGTAGATGCAGGTGGGCCAGGCTTTATTAAGCGTCTGGCTGTTACATGCACAGGTGGTATTTTAGTAAGTAATGTAGTTTTAGTAAGCGGTACACAAATTACCTGTAATCTTAATGCCGCCGCCGCCGCTCCAGGCAATTATACGCTTACAGTTACCAACCCCGATTGCCAATCGGTTTCCACTACCATTACTGTTTCCAGTTCTAATGTTTCAGGCCTGGCCGCTGGCCAAAGGGTGTGCTCTAATATTACTGTAGCACCTGGCGGTACAGTTTTTACCGCTGCCGCTTGCCACCTTATTGCTAAAGTGGTGCCCTCGGGTGCTGCACCGGTAAGTGGTTTATTTAATGCATGTGCCATACTCGATACTGGCGTACGTAAGTTTAATGGACAGCCTTATGTTCAGCGCCATTTTGAACTGGAGCCTGCGGCAAATGCTACAACGGCAACAGCCACTATTACTTTATATTTTACCCAAACAGAGTTTAATAATTATAACCTTAACCGCAGCAGTTACCCTGTATTACCCACCGGTGCGGCTGATGTGGCAGGCATTGCAAACCTCCGTGTTGTTCAGTTTCATGGCCGTGGAACCGATCCTAATAATTATACAGAGTGGACGGGCCCCGGACCATCAATGGTTACCATAGATCCTGCAGACAACCAGGTAGTATGGAACATTGCCGACCAGCGGTGGGAAGTTACTTTTAATGCCACAGGTTTCTCGGGTTTTTATATAATGAGTTACACGCCATTTAATGCCAATGCTTCATTATGCCCAGGCGGCAATATTAGCCTTGCTTCGCCAATTGCAGGAAGCACCTACCAATGGCAGGAAGATGCTGGTGGTGGCTTTGTGAACCTCAGCAATTTGGCTCCTTTTTCGGGTACAGCCTCGGCTATGCTCCAACTTACAAATGCACCCTCTTCTTTATATGGAAATAAATACCGCTGTGTGGTAAATGGCGTAAATAGCAATACTTATTTGCTGAAGTTTAGTAGCTGGTGGCTGGGAGGTACAAGTAAGGCTTGGGCAAACCCTGCTAACTGGGCCTGCGGTGCCATACCCGATGCCAATACAGATGTGTATGTAAATTCGGGCAAACCTAACCCGCCGGAAGTAAGCACCAGCGTTACCGTAAGGTCGCTTACTGTAAACCCAGCTACAACAGTAACTGTAAAACAGCCGAGTGGTGTGCTTAAAATTTTTAAATAAAATTATTCCTGAAATGAATACCCTTGCCAGTAACACGCAGGGGTATTTTTTTGCTCTTCAAAAATTGTCATTTGTAATCTTCCCTCACTGGGCTAAAGATGTCTAGGATTTTACAATCGGTTATGGCCGTGCCGCCATGTGGCATGTTAGAAGGAATGAGGGTAAAACTGCCGGGTACAAGTACCTGGGTTTCGTTGCTTACGGTCATTTCAAATTGGCCTTCCAATACAAAAGAGCTTTGCTCATGTATATGGTTGTGTATGGGTAATGTGCTGCCTGCATCTACACTTACAAAGCTGTAGGTATTTGTAGCAGTATGGATTAGTTGAAAACGAAAACCGGGGAAGAGTTCTTTTACCGGAATGTCGGCGAATTGTTGGAAATGGCTTGTATTCATTTGGTTATATTTCGTCAAGTTTTATACCTTCTTCTTTTAGATATTTACCAATATTAAAAGCATGGCCTTCCATAATTTCAATATCGGTATCCCATTGTTCGGTAATCCATGCTTTTCCCGGTGTTGCAATGATGACCCTTTGCGAAGCAGAAAAAATCCAGATAATTTTTTGGGTGCCAAAGTTGAGCAGTTTGTCTATTTTTTTAGTGATGTATTGCAGGTCGTCAAGGTCTTCGAGGTCTGCTGAAATATCCACCTCTATCTGCACAGACGCCGCTACGTTGGCATATTTGGTATTAATTTTTTCAGCCGAAAGAACGAGCTTGTCGTAGATTAAAATATCACCACTCAGGTTATCACCCACATTTATATGTTGCCCGGGTTCATTTGTATGGATTCTGTATTTCCTGGGATCGAAAACTGTAAATATCAATTTCAACAAGTACGAAATTATTTCGGCCTGTAACGAACTGCTACCCATTTCATTAAAATTATCTTTATTCAATAATGCTTTTTTGTAGCCTTTACGGTACAAAGGCTTACCATCCATTATTTCGTAAATAAAGTGGCCGGGGATTTTTTTCTGCCTTCTTGTGGTCGGTTTTCTTGCTGCTACTAATTCCATTTGGGGAAATTTTATAGTTCGAAAGTACGCATTATCATTGGAGCTTTTACCCTTTAAAATCCCCCACATGTAGCCGCTCTTTACAAAACGAAATTTCGTTTTCGTCGTTGCTGCACACAATCAGCAGGCGGTCTTTGCAAAACTGGTTTACAAGGTCGAGGTACAAGGCGATGCCCGTTACATCGAGGTTTGTGGTGGGTTCGTCCAGCAGTACCACGGCAGTATTGCTAAAGATGGCCTGGGCCAGTTTTACCCGTTGCTTCATGCCGCTGCTGTAGTAGCGTATTTGTTTATCGGCAGCATCGGCAAGGCTTATATAATCAATTACCGTCTCTATAGTATAGCCCGGTAAAATGGTCTTAAACTGAAAATGAAACGCCAGAAACTCTTTCAACGTTAATTCTTCTACCAGCTCCAAATAGGGTGCAGCTATAGAAATGTGCTGATAGTAGTCTTCTGTCGGCGATTGACCGTCGGCGGTTGACCGTCGACCATCGACAAAAAAAATTTTCCCCTCGCTGTGCTGCATAGCACCGGCTATAATTTGCAGTAGAGTGCTTTTGCCGCTGCCATTGGCCCCGGTAATAGCATAGGCATTGCCCGATTTAAAAGTAAAATTAACCTTCCGGAAAATCCAGTGGCGGTTAAAGCGTTTGCCAAGGTTTTGTAGTTGTAGGTTCAATGTTTTGATGTGTATTATAGTTTTTCGGCTTGTAGTATTTGGTTCAGTTCTGCCTCGATGGTTTCTATACTAGGCAGGCTGCTTTGCAGGTTTTCGGGCAGCATACGGGTAAGTTCGTATTCGGTAATGCCAATGGGTTTGTTGAAGTCTCTCAGGGCGTATTCTGCAAACAGTTTGTCTTTGTCCTGGCAGAGTATGAGGCCGATGGTTGGTGCATCTCCTGTATGCCGTAGCTGGTCGTCGGCAGCGGAACAGTAAAAATTCATTTTGCCTGCATATTCGGGTATAAAGTCGCCACGTTTTAAATCGATTACAATAAAGCACCGCATTTTAAGGTGGTAAAATAACAGGTCAATTGAAAAGTCTTTATCGCTTACGGTAAGGCTGTATTGGCGGCCTACAAAGGCAAAACCAGCACCGAGTTCTATCAGAAATTTTTCTACATGCTTTATTAATTCCAGTTCCAGTTCCCTTTCGGTAAATGTGGCCGATAGGGTTACAAAATCGAAAATGTGGGGGTCTTTAAATAATTGTTTGGCAAATGCCGATTGTGGGTCGGGCAGGGTTAGGTCAAAATTATTGACCATGGCTCCCTGCCGTTGGTGCAGGTTGCTTTTGATCATGTCCACCAAAGCATTGTGGCTCCAGCCATTGGCTATGGTTTGCTGCATGTACCAAAACCGGGTTTGCAGGTCTTTTACTTTTTCAATTAGGATGATGTGCTGTGCCCAACCAACTAAAGTGATAATTTGAGATTGGATTTCAATGCTTTGCAATTGTACAACTGATAGTTGCACAATTAAAGCTTTTAATTTAGCCAGTGCTGCTGGCGAAATTGGGTGCGTTTCCAATTTTGCCAACGCCGTTGGCAAAATTGCTTCACCTTGTAATTTTGCCACGGGCAGTGGCGAAATTGTGTTTTCAGCTAATTCCGCCAATGGCGTTGGCGAAATTGCTTTGTTTTTAAATGGGGCAACTGCAGGATGGTTTAATAGGTCGTTTTCTAATTTCGCCAATGGCGTTGTCGAAATTGAAAAACCAGGATATTCCTTGTAAAAAGTAACCATTCGTAATAAATTCCGCTCCGAAAACCCCTTCATTTCGGCCAAATCGTTTTTTAAATCTTTGGCCAGTTGGGGTATTACGCCTTTGCCCCAGCCTTGTTGCTGCTGCCGTTCGTGTATCAGTTTGCCAATATCCCAATAGGTAGCCAGCATTTCGGCATTGGCCGAAAGGTTGGCCAATAGTTGTCCCTTCCGTACCCGGTTTTTAATTTCGGTAAGCAGGCCGCTGTATATGATGGTTTCGGATTTCATGAAGGCTTAACAAATGGTTGGTTAAGCTGCTGGAAGAATCCAGTGCCGGTTAATACGTTTGCCGAGGTCTTGCAGGTTTAGTTCCACCTCCGCCCTTCGGGTACTTCCGCCAGCGGAGGACAAAGTGCTGGCAGCTTGTTTTTCCATAAAGCAGTGTTTTTTTTCGGAGTGTATTTTTTGCGTAAAGGATTGCAGTGGAAATCTTTTTTTGGCCATGGCTTTCGGCCAAAAAAAATTGGAACGGAAAGCTTGACCCGGCCGGTTTTCGCCGGGATACGCCCTGATTGACTTTGTCAGGCTGAGCTTGTCGAAGCCCTGGTTGCAGATCTATATGAAGATTGCCATGAGTGCCTTCGACAAGTTCAGGCTGACAATCTTCCGAAGCAACACATGACAAATCATACACCCGAAATCAAAAATCATTTAAAACTCATCATCCGTAGCTCCCTTGGTAAACCGCTTAATAATGCCACGGCCGCTTTCACGGATAAAGGTTACAATCTCATCCCGTTCGTCGCTGGCAGGTAGTTCTTCTTCTATGTATTCCAGCGCCTGGCTGGTGTTGAGGCCTTTGTTATAAATGCAGCGGTAAATGTCGAGGATATGGTTAATCTGCTGCAGGTTAAAGCCGCGGCGTTTGAGGCCAATGGAATTTACACCTGCATAGCTGAGTGGTGTGCGGCCTGCCTTTATATAAGGCGGCACATCTTTACCTACCAAACTACCACCGCTAACAAAGGCGTGCTGCCCCACTTTTACAAACTGATGTACGGCACTTACCCCACCAATAATGGCATAGTCGCCCATGGTTACGTGGCCGGCCATTTGGGTATTGTTGCTCATAATGCAATGGTTGCCTACTATGCAGTCGTGGGCTATATGGCTGTATGCCATTATCAGGCAGTTGTTACCTACGGTGGTTTTGCCACGATCTACGGTGCCACGGTTAATGGTTACAAATTCACGGATGGTGGTATTATCGCCTACTTCTACAATCGATTTTTCGCCGGCAAACTTTACATCTTGCGGTATGGCAGCTATTACAGCTCCGGGAAAGATGCGGCAGTTTTTACCAATTTTAGCGCCTTCCATAATGGTTACATTACTACCCACCCATGTGCCTTCGCCTATTTCCACGTCGTGGTGTATTACACTAAACGGATCTACTTTAACATTGGTGGCCAGGTTGGCATTGGGGTGTATGTACGCTAGTGGATGAATCATTATAGATTGAGCCTTTGGCCAATAAAATATACACACCAACCTTTGGCTGGGTAAAATAAAGTAGTGGCAGATTAAAAAAATCAGGCACCAAAAAAATGCCAGATAAACAAATGTAACAACAAAGTACAAACCAAATGAGCGTTTATAATACTTGGATGCTGCTTAATGGATTGAAGATTTTCTAATAATCCTTAGGAAAGGATAGATGATTTGCTTGTATCTATTATATTTGTTTTAATCTCAAGCAATAAAAAGCATGTTTAATATTATTTTGTTTGGCCCTCCGGGCAGTGGAAAAGGTACACAAAGCGAAAAGTTAATAGCCCATTATGGCTTAAAACACCTAAGTACCGGCGATTTGCTTCGTAAGGAAATGAAAGAAGGAACCCCACTTGGTATGGAAGCCAAAAGCCTGATAGAAAAAGGCCAGTTGGTGCCAGACGAAGTGGTGGTGGGTATGATAAGCTCAGCATTAGAGGCCAACCCCGAAGTGCCAGGATTTTTATTTGACGGCTTTCCCCGAACCGTAGCACAGGCAAGGGCTTTAGACAATTTATTAGATCTTAAAAAAACATCGATAGATGCTGTATTGGCCTTGCAGGTAAATGAAGAAGAGCTGATAAACCGCCTAATACACCGTGCACTAACAAGCGGACGTATGGACGATGCCGACCCCGAAATACAACGTAACCGGCAAAACGTTTACAAAAACGAAACCTTGCCCGTGGCCGAATACTATGCCAAGTTTGATAAAGTGACAATGGTGGAAGGCGAAGGCACGATTAACGAGATATTTGGGAAACTGCAAAAAAGTATAGATGCCAAAAGGGGATAATTAGAAAATTATTACGAAGCCGTGAAATAAGTTCACGGCTTTTTTTGTGCTGGATAGAAAATTTAATGACTTTTAAATGCTACGTGCTTTTATTAACACGGATAGATTGGGTAAAACAGAACCCCGCTGATTATTTTCAACAATGGATACTCCATCAAAACCCCTTACCCTTAGAATACAAGCTGCATGGTCTTTGTATTTTATAAATTGTAAACAGAATATGCAAACCAATATAACCAAATGACTATGGAAAAAAGTATTCGGAAACTTTTGTTTCATTAATAGTTTCCGTAGTTTCGCACTGTTAAAAAATAGTATGGAGCAGAGAGAGCGAATTTTATCCAAAGCAAACGAATTATATTTCCGCTACGGCATCCGTAGTGTAACTATGGATGAAATAGCTGGGCAATGTGGCATTAGCAAAAAAACCATTTACCAGTATTACGAAGATAAAGATGCCCTTGTAAGTGCAGTTATGGATAACGTTATTGATAAAACCGAATGCAGCTGCATAGCCGATCAGCAAAAAAGCCACAATGCTATCCACGAAGTTTTTTTAGCGTTAGATATGGTGCAGGAAATGTTTTCTACCATGAACCCAACTATTTTGTTTGATGTACAAAAGCATCACCCAAAGGCATTTCAAAGGCTGGAGAAACACAAATCGGATTTCTTTTTTTCGGTAATAAAAAGCAATATAGAAAGAGGCAAGCAAGAAGGTATTTACCGGGAAGATATTAATAGCGAAATACTTGCAAAACTCCGGTTAGAAACTGCTTTCCTTCCTTTTAAACAGGATCTTTTTCCCAAAGGCCGGTACCATGTGGCTTTACTAGAGCAGGAAATTACCGAGCATTTTGTGTGCGGTATGGCCTCCGCTAAAGGGCAAAAATTAATACAGAAATACAAACAGGAACGAACCAAAATACTAACTACATGATGAAAAGAACAGCATACCTAGCATGGATAACACTAGCCTTATTGGCTGCCATTCAGTTACCGGCACAAACTACACATCTGCTTACTGCGGCACAAGCATCTGATTATGGTAAAAAGAACAATGTGCAGGTTAAAAACGCCATCCTAAACCTAAGGGTACAGGAGCAGGTAAACCGCGGCATTACAGCTGCCGCACTACCCAATATAAGTGGCAATGTAGCCGTTACCGATAACCTTGTAATAGCTACACAGCTATTGCCTGGCGAATTTTTTGGCCAGCCGTCTGGCTCTTTTGTGGGCGTAAAGTTTGGTACAAAATATATAGCCAATGCCGGGCTTGCCTTAAACCAGCTACTTTTTGATGGACAGGTTTTTATTGGCCTGAAGGCCCGTAGAACATCCATAGATTTTCAGCAAAAAAATGTGGAGGTAACCGAAGAGGTTATTAAAAAAAACATACATAAAATATACTACCAGTTGGTAGTGGCTAAAACACAGATTACCCTGCTAGATGCCAATGTAGAGCGGCTTACCAAACTAAGCTTTGATACGAAAGAAATCTATAAAAATGGCTTTGCCGAAAAGCTGGATGTAGATAAACTGGAAGTGCAAATGGCCAACCTGCAAACCATGAAACTAAAAGCACTCACCTCTATTGATGGTGGTTATTTGGGCCTGAAAGTGTTGATGGGTATGCCTTTAAAAGATTCGCTGGTACTTACAGATAGCATTACCGACCAAAAACTAAAGGAGGTTTTACTGGAAGAAGGCAAGTATGATTACGCTAACAGAAAAGATTTTCAATACCTAACACTGGCCAAAAATTTACGAGAATTTAATGTACGCCGCTACAAGCTTAGTTATTTACCTACACTCAGTTTTACCGCCAATACCAGCTACACTGCCCAACGCAGCAAGTTCGATTTTACCCATAAAAGCGGTACGTGGTTTCCAAATACATTCATCGCTTTTAAGCTAAATGTGCCAATTTTTGATGGGTATGCCAAGGCCGCAAACCTGCAGCAAGCAAGGCTGGAATTGCAGCAGTCGGAGAATGTTTTAGAAAATCAAAAACTGGTAATAGATAACGATGTACAGCAAGCGCAGTTGAGTTACCGCACCTCTATAAGCACTATAGATTTTCAAAAAAAGAATATGTTATTGGCAGAGCAAGTGTACAATCAAACCAAAAAGAAATACGAATCGGGCCTGGGCTCTAATACCGAGATTTCGGCAGCACAAACAGAACTGGTACAGGCACAAACCAATTATATTAGTGCATTATACGATGCCATTATAGCCAAGGTGGATTTTATGGCCGCCATCGGAAAATTATAAACACCATCAAACAAACCAACAACTTAAAAGAAGATATATGCAACACGTTTTAAGATCCACATTGGCCATTTCGCTTTTGCTTTTTGCCATGGCCTGCGGCGATAGTAAAAAAGCAAAGGAAGGGGCATTGGGAGAAAAGAAAGCCGAGGTAGAAAAGCTAAAAGCCGATTACACAAAAACAGGCGACAAGATAAAAACGCTGGAGGCAGAAATAGCCAAACTGGACACATCTGCCGCCGTTGCTGCTAAAATAAAATTGGTAAGCGTAGCCCCGGTAACCACTCAAAATTTTCAGCATTTTATTGATTTGAAGGGCACGGTAGATGCTGACAATATATCGTACATAAGCCCACGGGGCATGGGCGGGCAGGTACGTGCTATTTATGTAACCGAAGGGCAACTGGTAAAAAAAGGACAGCTGCTTTTAAAGCTAGACGATGCCATTGTACGCCAGCAAATAGTAGCTGCAAAGCAAGGGCTAGAAACCATCAAAACGCAACTGTCTTTTGCAAAAAATATTTACCAAAGGCAAAAGAATTTGTGGGATCAAAATATAGGAACAGAGGTGCAATTAATTTCTGCAAAAAACAATGTGGAAAGCCTGGAAAACCAATTGAAAGGTGCCGACGAAAATGTAAAAATAGTAACCGAACAACTTAATACTACCAATGTATATAGCGATGTATCTGGCATTGCCGATGTAGTAAGCATAAGGCTTGGCGAAACATTTACCGGCATGGCAGCAGGCGGGCCGCAAATAAAAATAGTTAACACCAGCAGCCTTAAAGTGGTAACCAATGTGCCAGAAAATTACATCAGCAGAATTCGCAAAGGTTCGGGTGCGGAGATTTCCATCCCCGATGCAGGTAGAAAATTCAATGCTACCATTTCGCTCATTAGCCAATCGATAGATCCTACACAAAGAGGCTTTATGGCAGAGGCTAAAATTCCGTACGATGCTGCACTGAAACCCAACCAAACAGCCGTAGTAAAAATATTAGATTATTCTGCTCCCAATGCTGTGGTAATATCCATAAACCTGGTGCAAAGCGATGAAAGTAGTAAGTACGTGTATGTGCTGGAAAAGCAAAGCAACGGTAAAACAATAGCCCGTAAAAAAGCAATAACCATCGGCGAAGTATATGGCAATATTGTAGAAATAAAGCTGGGCTTATCGGCCGGCGAACAAATTATAACAGAGGGTTACCAGAACCTGTACGAAGGGCAAACGATTGGGGTTAACTAGCCCCATTTAATTCCCTCGGTAGGGGAGAACCAAAACCGTGCTGCGGATAATGTGTGGCTGCTTGGAAGGTGAGTTGGGTATTGGATTGGAGTAAATCAGAAGTGGTTAGGATAAGCCCATTTATTTCAAAAGCTGCAGAGGAAGAAGCCTGAACGATAAGCCCCAAAGGGGCGAAATAAATAACCCGGGGCAACGCCCTGGGTTTAGAAAACAGCCAGAACGACTAAGCCCTGAAAGGGTGGAATAAAAAATATTGGCAATCGAAATTGAGGGGTAAGCCCAATAGAAGTAACCAGATGAACGGAGCGTCGCCAATGTCGCTTCATAGTAGTACTAAAGCTGGTTAACAAAAGAATAAACAACAGGTACGGCCAACCAAATAATCTCCCCATTACAGCCCTTTTTGGGTATGGGGGCAAAATCTACTTTATGAATTTTATAGAAGGTATTAAAGAGAAATTTAAAGAGTACAAACCCACTAGCTGGGCAGTAGATAACCGTACAGCAGTTTACATTATTGCCATCCTTATTTCGCTGTATGGCTTGTACAAGTTTAATACCATGCCCAAGGAGCAGTTTCCAGATATTGTGGTGCCTACCATTAGCATTACCACGGTGTATGTAGGTAATTCGCCGGCCGATATTGAGAACCTGGTAACAAGGCCCATAGAGAAACAATTAAAAGGCATCAGCGGTGCTAAAGTGAAAAAAATTACCAGCACATCGCAAACAGACTACAGCCTGATTATTGTAGAATTTGACACCGATGTAAAAACAGAAATGGCCAAGGTAAAGGTGAAGGATGCCATAGACAAGGCCAAGACCGATCTGCCTAACGACCTTACCTCCGAACCCAATGCACAGGAGTTTGCTTTTAGCGAAATGCCCATCATGTTTGTAAATGTGAGCGGCGATTACGATGGCGTAAAACTGAAACAGTATGCCGATAAAATGCAGGACAAATTTGAAGAGCTGAGCGAAATAACCCGTGCCGAAATAGTGGGTGCTCCAGAAAGGGAAATACAGGTAAATGTGGACCCGTATAAGATGCAGGCCGCAAGGGTAAGTTTTATGGATATAGAAAACGCCATTAGCCGGGAGAACCGAGATATAACGGGTGGCCTAATAGAAGTGGGCGACATGAAGCGTACCCTAAAAGTAAAAGGCCAGTTTACCAGCGCCTTAAACCTGCAGAATATAATAGTACGCAGCAGTGCAAGAGGTGCCACGGTTTATTTAAAAGATATAGCCCAGCTAGTAGATACCATTAAAGAAAAAGACAGCTACGCCCGGTTAGATGGTAAAAATGTGGTGACTTTAAACATAGTAAAAAGGGCTGGCGAAAACCTAATTAGTGCCGCCGGAAAAGTAAAAGACATTGTGGCCAAAATGCAGGCCGATGAGGAGCTGCCGAAAGATTTAAAAGTGGTAATTACCGGCGATCAAAGTAAGGCTACTGCCACATCATTTAACGATTTGGTAAATACCATCATCATTGGTTTTGTGTTGGTACTGTTAGTTCTCATGTTTTTTATGGGCGTTACCAATGCCTTCTTTGTGGCACTCAGCGTACCGCTCAGTGTGTTTGTTGCGTTCCTGTTTTTACCCATTGCCGATGGTATTGTTGGTACACCCGTTACGCTCAATTTTATTGTACTTTTTGCCTTGCTTTTTGGCCTCGGCATTATTGTGGACGATGCCATTGTGGTAATAGAAAATACACACCGTATTTATGCCAATGGTAAAATACCCATTGTACGCAGTGCCAAAGAAGCAGCAGGTGAAGTTTTTATTCCGGTGCTTGCAGGTACGGCCACTACATTGGCACCGTTTTTTCCATTACTATTTTGGAAAGGCATTATTGGCAAGTTTATGATTTACCTGCCCACCATGCTTATTCTTACGCTGGCAGCATCGCTAATTGTAGCTTTTATATTCAACCCCGTTTTTGCGGTTAGTTTTATGAAGCCCGAGGGTAAGGAATACGAAGAACCTAAAATGGCCATGTTTAAAAAACCATTGTTCTGGATAGCCATTGGCTTTGGATTAGTGCTTCATTTATTCGGCTGGCATGGCTTCGCAAACTTCCTGTTATTTATGGCTATATTAATGGTACTTAACCGGTTTGTGTTCCGTGGTATCATCCATTCTTTTCAAACAAAGGTGCTGCCATCGCTTATGAATAAGTATGAGAAAATGTTGCGTTGGGTACTAAAAGGCACCCGCCCGGTTTGGATGATGGTATGCCTGTTCTTATTGTTTCCAATATCTGTTGTACTGTTAATGATAAGAGGCAACGACAGCACCTTCTTTCCAAGCGGCGACCCCAATTTTATTTATGTATATTTAAAAATGCCAGTTGGTACCAATATTAAAAAAACCGATAGCGTAACCCAAATATTGGAAAAAAGGGTTGTAAAAATATTGGGACAAGAAATGCCAGGCAAAAACGGTAGCATTGTAGAAAGTATTATTACCAATGTGGCCAATAGTGCCAATAACCCCCGGGATAATAACAGAAGCATTCGCCCTAACCTTGGCCGTATTCAGGTATCTTTTGTGGAGTACGAAAAAAGAGATGGCAAAAAAACAAAACCTTTTATGGATGCCATCCGGGCCGAAATGAAAGGCATACCCGGCGCCAGTATAGAGGTGGCACAGGAAGATGGCGGGCCACCAACAGACCCACCCGTAAACGTGGAAATAGCCGGCGATAGTTTTGAAAAAATAGCTCAGGTAGCCACCAGCCTTTCCAACTATTTAGATACCAACCAAATTTACGGCATCGAAAACCTGCGGATGGATGTGGACCTGAACAGCCCCGAAATAACCATTAATGTGGATAGGGAAAAAGCCATGATGGAAGGTATTAGCACCGGGCAAATAGGTATGGAAATACGCACAGCAGTTTTTGGTAAAGAGGTAAGTAAATTAAAAGATGGCGAAGATGAATACAAAATTCAGCTACGCTACACCGATTTAATGCGGAATAATATTGAAGACTTAATGAACATGCGAATCACCTTTATGGATATGAATACGATGATGGTAAAATCGATTCCCATAAGTGCAGTAGCCACAAAAGAATTTACAAATACAAGCGGCGCAATAGCCCGTAAAAATGTAAAGCGTACCATACAGTTACAAAGTAATGTGTTAGACCCATCGCTTGTGGGTGCAGTAAATAAAGAGCTGGGCGAAAAAATAGCCGATTTTAAAACCAAGAATAAAATACCAGCCGATGTACAAATAAAGCAAACCGGGCAGGGAGAACAAGAAGCAGAAACATCCCGCTTTTTAGGTATGGCATTGGCTATAGCATTGGGCCTTATTTTCCTCATATTGGTATTGCAGTTTAATAGTATGAGTAAGCCGTTTATAGTACTCACAGAAATATTTTTCTCCATAATCGGTGTATTGCTTGGCTATGCCTTTACCGGTATGACCATAGCTACCATAATGCTAGGCGTAGGCGTTATTGGCCTTGCGGGTATTGTAATTAAGAATGGTATTTTATTGATAGAATTTACAGATGAACTACGTGGACGTGGTGTAAGAACTAGAGAAGCTGCTATTATGGCCGGCCGCATCCGTATTATTCCGGTAATGCTAACTGCCATTGCTACCATATTAGGTTTGCTACCGCTGGCAGTAGGTTTTAATATAAATTTCGTTTCGTTTTTCCAGCACCTGAACCCGCATATTTTCTT
Organism: Chitinophagaceae bacterium; assembly: GCA_043760535.1. GTDB lineage: Bacteria > Bacteroidota > Bacteroidia > Chitinophagales > Chitinophagaceae > JAZKFT01. Next base: position 6,037 of record JAYUOV010000231.1, on the reverse strand, counting down.
TGGTGGCGATAGCGTTGTTTTCTGGGGCCCACTTAGCTGGACCATTATTTTCGGATTAATATTTGCATTTTTTCTAACACTAGTAATGGTACCAAGCATGTACATTATAGCCGAAAGGTTACGCCGGCCTATGGAGAAATTCTATGGCACACGATACATTGCACTATTGGGTTTTGCCGGGCCATTCTTCTTCATTTTTGTAGGTATCATGTATTTGGTAAGAGCCCTACAAGGCAAAAAAGTTTGGAATGGCACATTAAAAGAAAGAAAGACTGCAGCATAGCCTCGGTATAATGTATTTTATAATGTGTTAATAAAAAAAGGGCTCCTGAAAATGGAGCCATTTTTTTGCACCAAACCTGCACCCGTTATATTTCCTTCGCCAGGCGTATCATAGCTTCCACTTCCTGCTGATACCCATGTATGTGCAAATGTTTTTCAGCTTCCGTCCATTTAAAATGTGTAGCCATAATTTGGCCCACAATAGCAATGAGTAACAACGTTTTACTCCAATCAGTTAGTGCCACACCCCATCGGCGTGCTATTACATCTTTTACGGTACATGCCATTTCTGTGGCTATTAGGTATTGTAACTCTGCAAAAGTATAAGGGGCATTATCAAGTAGCCTTTTTTGCAAAGCAATATTTGCTACAGCCATAGTTGTAATCTGTAGCGATTGGCTCCCATATTTATGCAACAGGTGGAGGGTAATATCATCTTGCCATGCTACCTGTTTTTTTATTAATTCAAAAAGATAAGCTGGCTCATAGTTGGTGCCACCATGCAGTATGGCTTCATCCGTTTTGCAATCGCTAACCTTTCCATTCAGTTTCTTTTCCACTATATCTATTGTATCTTTTGCCATTAGCCTGTAGGTAGTCCACTTGCCGCCAAGTATGCTTACAAGGCCGCTTTTGTCATCCGTTTCCACTTCGTGGTCTCGTACCAGTTCTTTGGTGCTGCTACCTACAGCAGCTTGTAATAATGGCCTCAATCCGCCAAAGCCGCTGCGTACATCTTTTGGTAAAATAGCTACATCCAAATAGCGATTTATATAGCCCAGCAGGTATTCTATTTCTTTTTTTGTGGGGCCAAATTCAGTTTCGGTAAGTGCACATTCATCATCGGTAGTACCCACCAGTAATTCGTTTTGGTAAGGTATTGCAAAAATCAGCCGGCCATCGTCTGTTTTGGGTATCAGCATGGCAGTGTGGCCCGGCATTACTTCTTTGGGTAGTGTAATATGGATGCCCCTGCTTACACGTATCCGCTTGTGAGCAGTTGGGTTTGCCCTTTGCCTTATGGCATCGGCAAAAGGGCCGGTGGCATTTACAAATTGCTTTGCTTTTATGGTGTGCCGGGTGCTGGTAAGTGTATTGGTTACCTGCACGGCAGCAAGTATTCCTTTATTGTTTTTTATAAAGTCTGTGGCAGTAATATGATTAATAACTACTGCTCCATTAGCAGCGGCTGTTTGCACCAATGCCATGGCAAAACGGAGATCATCTAATTGCCCATCCCAATACAAAACGGCACTCGCAAGTTTGTTTTTTTTAAGTGTGGGTATGCGTTTTAATGCCAGTGATTTGCTTAGCCATTTGCTATTACCAATGTTTTTTGTACCACTAATCCAATCGTATATTTTTAGCCCAATGGCATAATACCAGCCTTCGAGCAGTGTAAAGCAAGGTGTAAGCAGTGGCAATGGATGTGTAAGATGCGGGGCTATTTTTAGCAGGGTTCTTCTTTCTTTTAAAGCCTTTTTTACCATTACAAACTGGGCCCAGCTTAACTTTTTTACAGCCTGCTCCAGGTAGCGAACACCCCCATGTATCAGCTTGGTACTTTTAGATGATGTGGCCGCTGCAAAATCTTCTTTCTCTATCAGCACTACTTTTAGGCCCCGCAAAGCAGCATCCAATGCACAGCCAGCACCGGTGGCTCCGCCGCCAATAATACAGAGGTCGAAGGTCTCCGTTTGTAAGGCGGCTATATTTTGATGGCGGTTCAAATATTATGTTTAGGTGTTTAGAAGTTTGTTGTTTTCAATTTATTGTTTGGAATAGATCGTTCTTCTAACCAATCCCCAATCCCCAATCCCCAATTACTAATCCCTAACTACTGCTTACCATTTGGCAACTGCATAATAATACCGCCGCCACCGCTTTGTACAGTAGGTAATACGCCATTCCATTTTTGCACTTTCATGTAATCAATATAGGTTGGGTTTAGCGAAAGTTGTTTTCTTCTAATAGCTTCTGCCTCTCCGGCTGCAGCTATTACCAATGCGGCACTATCGGCTTTAGCGGCAGCTATTTTACGGTCGCCTTCGGCCACGGCTACTTTAGTTTGGTTTTCTGCCACTTGCACTTCCTGTATGGCCTGGGTTTTTGCCTCAATACTTTTTTGCAAAGCAGCAGGCGGAATAATATTGGTACGCAACTGCGAAATGGTAAACCACTTAGAAACCCGTTTATTGGCCTCGGCTACTATATCACTTTCAAAATGTTCCCGTTGGTTAAAAATGTCATCCACGGCCCATTTATTGGCTACATCGTTTACGGTACCTACAATGGCCGTTTGCAGCCATTGCTGCTCTATTTGCTTTACATCTAACCGTAGGTTGCTAAACATGTCGCCTATATCGCCTGGCTTTAGCGAGTAGTTAAATGATGGCTTAATAGTGGCAGAAAATCCGCCTTTGGTAATCACAGATTGCTCGGGGTAATCTATGTGTTGCTGATAGGTAGGAAATTCGTACAACTTACTTACCCAGGTATTTAAGAGCACCCAACCGGTTTTGTATTCAAAACTGCTTACACCACGGCTGTCGCCGGTAAGGTTTACTTTAATCCCTACATGGCCTGCATCCACTCTTTCTACTGTAAAAGGCTGTACTGCAGAGGCTATTAGCCCTACAAAAAATATTAAAATGGACATCCAAAATTTTGGGCTCTTTGCCCAGCTGCCCTTTTGGGTTATGGCTGTAAAATTGGCTTTAAAATACAGCAGGGTAATAATACATGTAAGTGCTATTAATGCGATAGTAATCATTTTATTAGTTTTTTAAGTAAAGGATGAAGTAATAGAAAGTACAAACCAACTTCGATAAAAATAGCAAGTAGTAACAAAATGGTGTTACTCTGCCTGTTTACTAAATATTCAAAATTTAAAGTGGTAAAAACGATGAAAGACAGAAGCCTGCAAAATATCAGGAACAATTTCATAGCAAAAGTGTTTTTTAGATTATTGTAATTATTAGACGCATTTATTTATAAAAAAGTAAGCAAGCCTTTAACAAATTTTTTACCAAATCTTAAAGAAACTACATCGGCCATTTACAACTGCCTTTGCAAACAATAGCTAAGCCTTACCTTGTGCCGCCAAATATCCATCCTTGTATGATTTTAATAGTAGCCACTACCAACCGGAAAAACAGTAAGACTTACAAAGTAGCAGAATACTACCAGCAATTGCTTACAAGATTGCAAATAGAAAGCGATATACTAAGCCTTGAGCATTTGCCAGAAGATTTTGCCTTTAGTGCACTTTACGAAAATGTAGGAAAAAATAAAGAGTTTAACCAAAGCAAGGAGCGGATGGATGCCGCACAAAAATTCGTTTTTATAGTGCCCGAATACAATGGCTCATTTCCTGGGGTTTTAAAAACGTTTATAGATGGCCTGGGCTGGCCCAACAGCGTAAATAAAAAAAAGGCAGCACTTGTGGGTATTAGCGATGGCGTACTTGGCGGAGCTTTGGCCCTTAGCCATTTAACCGATGTTTTCCATTACCTCGGCTGCCATGTATTAAGTAACATGGTACGCATACCGTATATGAAAAAAAACTTTTCCGATGGCGAAATACAAGATGGACTCACAAGGCAACTGATGGATGAACAGGCAAGATCTTTGGTAGATTTTTAAATGCACCCAAGGCCAATCAGTATCGTTTATTAAACTATATTGCCTTTACGCTGGTGTTACACTTTTTAAGCGGGTATAATAATGAGTTAGAAATTTTTACCTTCATAATAGAATAAGAAATCTGTGTGATGATTTTAATTCATTTCTTTAAACCTTGAGTAGAATAATTAGGAACGAAACTTGCAGCGTTCAACCAATCAAACCTTTTTTGTGGTAAAAAAAGTACCATTTTTCCTCTTATTTTTTTGCATAACCCTTGTGGGCATTGCCCAACAAAAGGGTGTAGATAGCTTAATCCGCTGGATAAAAAGCCACCCAAAAATTGATTCGCAGCATATACTAAATCTTCACCGCATTAGCTATCGCAGTAGCGAAACCGATATAAAATTATCTTTTGAGTATTACGAAAAAGTGTCGGCAGCTAGCGACAGCATCCATTTTAATTATGGTAAGGCGCTAGCGCAAATAAACCTGGGCATATTGTTGTTTAACTCGGCCAATTTTGAAGCTAGTAACAACGCCTATTTTAAAGCAGTAGATTATGCAGAACTGGGTAATGGCCTGCGGCTAAAGGCAGTATCGTTAAATAATATTGGCGAGAATTTTAAAACGCTGAAAGATTATAAAAAATGTAGGGAATATACCAATCAGGCTATTGAAATAAATACACAATTAAAAGCATGGCGTGGTGTGGCGGTTAATTACGAACTGCTGCAACAATGCGATTTGGAAGAAAAACGCTATGCCGATGCCAAGCGAAACCTGCAAATAGGGATGCCTTTTGCAGCAAAAGATGGAGAGCGTTACCTACTATCTCAGTACAGTGTTGGGTTTGGTAAAATACATGCCAATGCTGGTAATTACGATTCGGCTCAATACTATTTTAGAAAAGCCCTGGCAGAAGCTGCCATAGAAAACGATTTAAGAAACATGTTTAATGTGCATTTGGCCAAAGCCATGTTTTTAAGAAAAATGGCAAATGCTGAAAAGCTAAAAGTGCTAGATTCGGCCATGGCGATAGCCCGTAAAACAGGTTACTTAGAGGGAATATCAGATGTGGCAGAACAATTTTCTTTTGTGTATGACAGTATGAAAAACAAAGACTCATCTCTTACTTATTACAGAATTTACCGGTCTGCTTCCGATACATTATTTTCCGAAAACAACAGACGCAATGTAATCATCAAAGAGTCGGAATGGATGATAAGAAAAAAGGAACTGGAGAATGAACATTTAAAAAATATTACCGATTTACAAACAAAGGAACTGAAGTTTAAAAATGGCCTACTGCTGGCCAGTATTATCGCTCTGCTGCTTGCTTTAACTGTTGGTATATTATTGTACAAATCTGTAGATGCCAAAAAAAGGCAGGCCAGTGCATTACAAAAACAACAGGAAGCCGAATTAAAAAACCAACTTACCGATCTGGAATTTAAAGCTTTTAAAGCACAGCTAAATCCACATTTTATTTTCAACTATCTAAATTCCGTTTCTGGTTATATTTTATTGAGCCAGCCCGAAAAGGCTTCGGACATGATTAAGAAGTTTAGCCGGATGCTGCGTAGTGTATTGCAAAGCACCGAAGAAAATACCGTGCCTTTAATAGACGATATAAGTACCATAAATCAATACCTGGAGCTGATGAAAGAAATTGCCACCCCACCATTTACCTATACTATAGAAACCTGCGATGCCCTAAAAAATACTGGCAATGCAGTGCCACCGCTTTTTATACAGCCCTATGTAGAAAACGCCATTTTACATGGTATTAAACATTCGGAGGGTGATAACTTTTTTGTGCATGTAAAATATTGTAAAAATGAAACGGCCCTTGTAATAACAGTAACCGATAATGGTACCGGTTTTGATAGCATAACGATGAAGAAAAATTTAAAGGTAAATACGGGCAGGGTGCATCTCGGCTTGTCCGTTACAGAAAAAAGAATTCATGTATTTTCAGAAAAAAACGGGTATAAATCTACCATCAATTTTTCTACACCATATCCCGGAACCATGCAGCCCGGCACTACCGTAACCTTGAATATTGAAGGCTTTTTTAATAAAAAAAATGGGTGATTGGTTACTACACCATTTCACTTTTCTAGTAAAT